>DAOOIT010000008.1 GCA_035384565.1 Planctomycetota bacterium
GGTCGCCCGCGTTCGCGGGCTGCAAGGCCCTCACGTGTGGGAGAAGATGAGGGCGCTGCCCTGGGCTATCCCATGCGAGCCCTTCAGGCTCCAGAGAAAGCCACCCTCCCTGCAATTCCGGCCCACACCCAGGGGCATCTGGCCTGTTGCATGGCCTGGCGCTTTCGTTATAATCTTTGTATAGGCTGGTTGCGGTCTGCCCCCCTGGCCGCTTAGGAGCCGGGTGCGGTGTCGCCCGGCGGGTCAACACCATGAGTCCCCCTCCCAACGACGAGGCCCGTGCCCGAGGCGTGCGAGCCGTGCGGCTCGCTCTGGACGGCGTGGCGCTTGTGGTGACCCTGGGGATCGGGGTGGCCCTGGCCGTCTGGGCCGCGGCGCCGATGACGCGGGAAGGGCACGAGTGGCTCCGCGGGCTGGATGTGGTGGTGCTCGTGGTGTTCGTGGCCGAGGTGGCCCTTCGGATCGCGCTGGCGCGGGCGCGGCTGGAGGCCCTGGGGGCCAGGTGGTTCGACTTCTTCGTCCTCGCCGCCCTGTTGCAGGCGCTGGGCGACGAGCAGGCGACCTGGCCGTGGTTCCTGGTGCGTCAGGGTCTGGCCGCCCTGGCGTGGACGCTGCGGCGGCCGGCGGCGCGGCGCCTTCTCAGCCGTCTGTGGGCGCACCCGGCGCCGCTGCTCGTGGGCAGCTTCGCGGGCGCCATCCTCCTCGGCGCCGCGGTGCTCGCCCTGCCGATCGCGAGCGCCACGGGCGCCAGCATCGGGCTGCTGGACGCGTTGTTCACCTCCACGTCGGCCGTGTGTGTGACGGGGCTGGTCGTGAAGGACACGGGGTGTGACTTCACGCTGTTCGGGCAACTGGTGATCCTGTGGTTGATCCAGCTCGGGGGGCTGGGTATCATGACATTTTCGGTCTCGATGGTGCTCGTGCTGGGGCGCGCGCTGGCGGCCATGCCAGGCCGGGCCATGCGCGACATGCTCGACCAGCAGAGCGCGCGCGAGGCCGTGCACCTGGTGCGCTTCATCACCGTCTCCACGCTGGCCATCGAGGCGGTGGGGGCCGGGGCCCTGTTCTGCTGGTTCGGCGCCAGCGAGGGCTACACGGCGCGCTGCGCCTACTCGGCGATCTTCCACTCCATCTCGGCCTTCTGCAACGCCGGCTTCTCGCTCTATGGGCGCAGCTTCGAGGCCTATCGCAGCCACGTGGGCGTGAACCTCGTGCTCACGTCCCTGATCATCCTCGGGGGGCTGGGCTTTCCCGTGATGCGCGACCTGCTGGTCCTGGGCCGCCGTCGCCGCCTGGGCGAGGGCCGCTCGCCGGGCCTGCGCACCCAAACGCGCGTGGTGCTCACCACCTCGGCCATCCTCATCGTGGCGGGCGCCGCGCTCTTCTACGTGCTCGAGCTGCCGGCGACCCTGAAGGACCTGCGCCCCGGCGAACGCGTGCTCGCCAGCTACTTCCAGTCGGTCACGGCCAGGACCGCGGGGTTCAACACGGTGGACATCGGCTCGGTGAGGGCGCCGGCGCTGGTGGTGCTGATGGCTCTGATGTACATCGGGGCATCGCCCGGCTCCACGGGGGGCGGCATCAAGACCACCACGGCGGCCATTCTCTTCCAGGCCATGCGCTCGGCCTTCCGGCGCCGGCCCCAGGTCGAGCTGTTCCGGCGCACCGTGCCGCGTTCGACCATCCGGCGCTCCATCGCGCTGGTGACCCTCACGATCCTGCTGCTGATCGCGGCGACGATCGCGCTGACAGCGGCGGAGCCGGAGCTCCCCTTCGAGCGCGTGCTCTTCGAGGCGATCTCGGCCTTCGGCACGGTGGGCCTCTCGACCGGGATCACCGCGGCCCTCTCGATGCCGGGCAAGCTGATCATCATCGTGCTGATGTTCGCGGGGCGCGTGGGGCCGCTCACGCTCATGTTCTCGCTGCTCGGCGAGGGCCGCCCCGCGCGCTATACGTACCCCCAGACCCACATGATGGTGGGCTGAAGCCAGAGGAGAGGCGCTATGCCACGCGTTGCCGTGTTCGGCCTCGGGCAGTTCGGGCGGACGCTCGCGGAGGCCCTCACCAATCAGGGCGCCGAGGTGATGGCCTTCGATACCTCGGCCGAGCGGGTCGAGGACATCAAGGACCAAGTCGCCATGGCCGTGGAGCTCGACTCGACGGACGAGCGCGCGCTGCGGGCCGTGGGCCTCGACCAGGTGCAGTTGGCCATCGTGACGATGGGCACGAACATCGAGGCCAATATCCTCACCTCGGCGCTCCTCAAGCAGCTCGGCGTGCCGCGCATCTTCGCGCGCGCCAGCACCGCCATCCAGGAGCGCATCCTGCGCGCCATCGGAGTCAACAAGATCATCAACATCGAGCGCGAGATGGGCGAGGCCATCGCCACCACGCTCGCCATCGGCGACGTCCACCGATTCTTCACCCTCGCCACCGGGCACAGCCTCGTGGAGGTGGACGTGCCGCCGTACCTCGTCGGCAAGACGATCGAGGAGATGCAGCTCCGCCAGCGCCACAATGTCAACGTCGTCGCGGTCAAGAAGCGCGCGCCGGACGTGGACGAGCGCGGCCGCCGCACGCTGCGCGAGGAGATCAGCGTGGTGCCCAAGCCCAACGAGGCCTTCGAGGAGGGCGATCTGCTGATCCTCGCGGGCGAGAACGCCGACATTCAGGCCCTCTTGAAGGGATGAGCCGTGACTCTTCTGGACGTTCGGCGCCGCCTCCTGAGCCGGCCGCGCCTCTGGTTCCTCCTGCTTCTGTGGCCCATGGCGGCCCTCCTGCTGATCCTGGCCCCGCTCGGAATCTACCAGTCCGACACGGCGGTCGGCGGAGCGCTCCTGAGCGCCGTCGTGGCCCTGGCGGTGGCGAGCCTCATCCTCCTCGCGCTGCTCGCCCGCCGCTTCTACCGCGCCCTCCGCGAGCTGCGCAACCGCCTCTTCGAGGGCGACTACGAGATGGCCCTCGACATCGCCCGCCGCGATCCGGCGCTCGGCAAGGCCCTCGGGTTCGAGAAGGCTCTGATGCGGATGCTGGAGTTCGACTCGCGCCGCGCCGACAAGGTGGCCGCTCTCACCCGCCTGCTCAGCAGCATCCTCCAGGAGGCCGGCCTGCCCTTCTTCGTGGCGGACCTCGAGGAGGACCTGATGCACCTCAGCCGGGCCGCCCGCCAGCTCTTCGGGGTCAACGTGGACCGCTTCTCGCTCCTGGCGCTGCTCCTGATGCCGGCCAACCGCGAGTTCGCGGCGCTCTACGGCCTCGCCGCGCGGGGCGAGCGGGCCCGCGCCGAAGCGGTGCTCACGCTGCACCTCCCCGTGCGCCAGGCCGCCCGCGAGCTGGCCGTGCGATTGTTCGCGGTCCAGAGCGACGAGGGGATGGTCCTCTACATCCTGGGCTTCCTCAGCGCCCCGAAGCCCAACGCCGCCGTGCCCCCCAAGCCCGAAGACCCCGCTCGGAAGGCCCCCGCGCCCAGCCCCGTGCCCTAAGCAGAGGAGAGCCGATGCAACTCCCGAAGGTGGATTTCTGTGGCGTCCAGGTCAGCCGCATCGCCGTCGGCGGCAACCCCTTCAGCGGCATCGGCCACCAGGACGGCGCGCTCGACCAGGCGATGAAGAACTACTACACGGTCGCCCGCATCAAGGAGACCCTCTTCCAGTGCGAGGAGGCGGGCATCAACACCGCCTTCATGCGGGCCGACAACCACATCATCCGCCTGCTGCGCGAGTACTGGAACGAGGGCGGCAGGATCCAGTGGTTCGCCCAGCACGCGCCCGAGCACCGCAACCTGCTCGAGAACATCCGCGCCGCCAAGGGCGGCGGCGCCACCGGCATCTACATCCAGGGCGGCGTCACCGACGCGCTCCAGGAGGCGGGCAAGCTGGACGACCTGCGCGAGGCCCTCGCCCTCCTTCGGAAGCTCGGCGGCCCCAGCGGCATCGCCGGCCACCAGCCCAAGAGCCACCGCGACGCCCAGGCCCTCGGCCTCGACTTCGACTTCCACATGGTCTGCTTCTACAACCTCACCGGCCGCCGCGGCAAGATTGACGTGGCCGACCCCGACGCCGAGCGCTACCGCCCCGAGGACCGCGAGGCCGCGGCCGCCATGCTCCGCGAGCTTCGCCGCCCCTGCGTGGCCTACAAGATCATGGCCGCGGGCCGCAACAACCCCCGCGAGGCCATCCCCTACGCCGTCCGACACCTCAAGCCCACCGACATCACCTGCATCGGCTTCTTCCCCAAGGACCGGCCGAACGAGATACGCGAGGACATCGAGATCTTCTGCGAAGCCCTCGAACAGCGGAAGGAGTGACCGCGAATCCCGCGAATCTGCGCGAATCGGCAGGCAGACCCAGCATCTCGCTCCGGAGTTGGCTCTTCCCTCCGATTCGCGATGAGCCGCATGATTCGCGATCCTTTTCCCTGGTCCCCACGCTCCCGCGTGGGGAAGCACGGTCTTGGACGCTCCGGCGTCCCTCTTGTCTGGCGCGGGTGAGGTAGGGAATGGGCGGACGCAGGAGCGTCCAAGACATGGGATTCCGACGGAGGACCGTCGGGACGAGAGAGCTTGCGTCCTCTCCTCATTCGCGACGATTCGCGTGATTCGCGGCCCCCTTCTGCTCTGGAATCTGTGACTTGGAATCTGGAATATGTGATCCAGCCTCGGGCCTGCTGCGTGACCTCGTGGCGCTGAACATGACCCTGCGCCTCACCGTCGAGGACTATGAGCGTCTCGCCTCCGCCCTCGGCGGCCACGAGGCCCTCCGCCAGGCATCGGCCAGCGAACTCCAGCACCGGGGGGGCCTGGGGCCGAAGCTGGCCGCCGAAGCCGCACGCCTGCTCCGCAGCGACGACCCCGACGAGGAACTCCGCCAGGCCGACGAGCGCGGCATCGCCATCGTGCCCTTCATCAGCCCCGACTACCCGGCCATCCTGCGCCGCACGCCCGAGCCGCCCTTGGTGCTTTACGTGCAGGGCGCGATGGAGAAAGCCGACGCCGTGGCCCTGGCCGTCGTCGGCTCGCGCTTCCCCACCCACTACGGCGTCACGCAGGCCGGGCGCCTGGCCGCCGAACTGGCCGCCCGCGGCCTCACCATCGTGAGCGGCTTGGCCCAGGGCATTGACACCGCGGCCCACCGCGCCGCCCTCGACGCCGGCGGCCGCACCCTCGCCGTCCTCGGCGGCGGCATCGCACGCCTCTATCCCGCCGAGAACGCCGCCCTGGCCGACGAAATCGTCCAGCACGGCGCCGTCGTCAGCGAGTTCCCCATTCACACGAGGCCACGCGACTTCAACTTCCCCCGCCGCAACCGCATCGTGAGCGGCCTGTCGCTGGGCGTGCTCGTGGTCGAGGCGGCCCTCCAGAGCGGCGCCCTGAGCACCGCCGACTGGGCGCTCGCCCAGGGCCGCGAGGTCTTCGCCCTGCCCGGCCGCGTCACCGACAAGCGCAGCCGCGGCTGCCACCTGCTCATCAAGCAGGGCGCGAAACTCGCCGAAACGTGCGAGGATATTCTGGAGGAACTGGGCGACGTGGGCAAGGCCCTCGCGCCTCCGCGTCCCCGCGCCAGGGAGGAGCCGCTCGCCCTCGCCGCCGACCAACTCGCCGTCTACAAGGCCATCGGCGACGACCCGACGCACATAGACGCCATCGCCGACGCCGCCGGCCTTCCCGCGCCGCAGGTGGCCAGCCTGCTGATGCTCCTGGAACTCAAGCGCCTCGTCACCCAGCTTCCCGGCAAGCACTTCGTCCGCCAGGCCGAGCAGCCCGGCTAGGCGCCGTCACAGCCGCACCACCCGCCCCGTGCAGGCCGAGCGATAGGCGGCCTCGACGACCCGCAGGTTCCACAGCCCGTCCTCGAGCGGCACAGCGGGGCGGCCGCCCGTGCGGACGGCGCGCGTGAAGTCCTCGATCTCGGCCCGATAGGTGTTCACCTGGCGGAAGGGGATGGCCCGCTCCTTCGCGGCCGCGCGCTGCTGCCGGGCATCGTAGCCGCCCGTCTTCACGCTCACGAGGCGGACCGTGCCTCCGGGCGTCTGGCCAATCGTGCCTTCGCACCGGATGCCGCCCGTCGAGCCGTAGATCTCGAGCACGTTCCGCGACGCCTCGTCGGGCACGTTGAACAGGTTGTCCACCACGCCCAGCGCGCCCGAGGCGAAGCGGAACGTCACGAGCGCCGTGTCCTCGCTCTGGTAGTCGTGAACGACGTTGCCGAGGAAGGCGTGGACCTCGGCGACGCGGCCGAGGAACATCTCCAGCAGGTCGAAGCAGTGATTGCCCATGTCGGCGAACGAGCCGCCGCCGCCGAGGGCGGGGTCCTGCCGCCACGCGCCGGCGATGGGCGGGTACCAGCAGCTCAGTTGGGCGCGGCCCATCACGGGCTTGCCGATGGCGCCGCTCTCGATGAGCTGCCTGATCTTCACGTGCGCGCCGTGGTGGCGCATCATGAAGCCTGTGCCGACGAGGATGCCTTTCCGCTTCGCGGCGGCCGCGAGGCGCCGGCCCTGGGCCACGGTCATCGCCAGCGGCTTCTCGACGAGCACGTGTTTGCCCGCCGCGATGGCCGCCAGCGCCTGCGGCGCGTGGGCGATGGTGGGCGTGGCGATGTAGACCGCCTCCACGTCGCCCCGCGCCAGCAGCGGCTCGATCTCGGTGAACCACGGCACGCCGCCGAAG
Source organism: Planctomycetota bacterium (assembly GCA_035384565.1). Taxonomy (NCBI): domain Bacteria; kingdom Pseudomonadati; phylum Planctomycetota; species Planctomycetota bacterium. Next base: position 6,668 of record DAOOIT010000008.1, read on the forward strand.
CGCTCGGAGGCGGCCTGGGCTCGGGCCGCGTCCACATCCATCACCGCGGCCAGCCGCGCACCGCGTGCGGGCAGGATGCCCTCGGGAATCGTCCGCCGCGACGCAATCCCCCCCGCCCCAATCACGCCCCAGCCGACTGCCATTGGTCCACCTCCTTACTTCCGGAACGCGGCCAGGCATTTCACCACCGCCTTCACCACCTGCCGCTGGTGCTGCACTGTGTAGACGGGATGGAGGACGAAGAGGACGAGGGTGCGCTCTTCCAGCCACGCGGCGTTGGGGCAATGGACGCGCGAGTAGTCCACCGCCCTCGGGTCGGCGTTCGGGTCGCCGAAGGGGTAGTTGAGTCGCCCGAAGCCACGCCGTTCCTGATAGGCCCGCTCCTTGTAGCTCTGGGGCCAGAAGACGGGGCCGCAGGGCACGCCCTCGGCGCCCAGGGCCGCCACGAACTCGCGGATGGTGCACCGCAGCTTCTCGATGTCCAGCACCAGGGGATACACCCAGAAGCCGTTCTCGCGTACGCCGTCGCCGTGCGGCGGCACGGAGACGACTTCGGGGAGCCTCGAGAACTCGCGGTTGAGGTAGGCGCCGAACTGGCGGCGGCGCCGGAGGTTCCAGCCGTCGAGCCGCCGCAGGGCGTGGAGGCCGAGGATGCTCTGCACCTCGGTGAGGCGGAAGTTGAAGCCCACGCGGTTGTGGATGTAGGGCAGCTTGGCCTCGAGCTCCAGCAGGCGCAGGCGCTGCTGCACATCGTAGCCGTGGTCGCGGAACGAGCGGCACTCCCAGGCCACGGCCTCGTCGTCGGTGGTCACCATGCCGCCCTCGCCGCCCGTGGTGAAGGTCTTGCTCTGGCAGAAGCTGAAGGCGTTGGCGTGGCCGAACGTGCCCACCTTGCGGCCCTTCCACGTGGCGCCGTGGGCCTGCGCACAGTCCTCGACCACGAACAGCTTGTGGCGGCGGGCCACGCGCAGCAGGCCGTCTATGTCGCACACGTTGCCGTAGAGGTGAACGGGGATGATGGCGCGCGTGCGGGGCGTGATGGCGGCCTCCACGGCCTTGGGGTCCATCGTGTGGTCGTCGCGTTTGACATCCACAAACACGGGCACGGCGCCCGCCTGGCAGGCGCAGAAGGACGAGGCGATGAACGAGTAGGGCGTGCAGATCACCTCGTCGCCGGGGCCGATGCCCAGGCCGGCCAGGGCCACGTGCAGGGCACTCGTGCCGCTGGAGGTCGAGATGGCGAACCGCGCGCCGCACCAGGCCGCGAACTTCTCCTCGAACTCCATGCCGCGCGGGCCTGTCCAGTAGTTCACCTTGCCGGAGCGCAGCGCGCCGGCCGCGTCGCGGATGGCGGCCTCGGTGAAGCAGGGCCAGCCGGCCCACGAGGCGGTGCAGGCGGGCTTTCCGCCCTCGATTGCCAGTTTCTCGGCCATGGCGGGGCCTCCTCGGGCTAGGCGTTGGGCGACTCCCCCGCAGCAGCCTAGCGCCCGGCCCGCCGCGCGTCAAGTCGCACGCGGCGCGGCGCGCACCGAGTTCCTCTTGCGGCCCGACGCCGCCCGATCTAAGCTGAGAATAGAGGGCGTAAGCGAAGGAGATGCACGCGATGGCGCTGACAAGAGCCTGCCCCCTGGCGCTCGCCCTGCTGGGTCTCGCGGCGCTCGAGGCCTGCCGGGCGGGCGAGACCGCCCACCCGAACAAGCCCCCGCAACGCGGCGAGGGGCCGAGGGAGAAGCCCATGGCCAAGGTGGCGAAGACAGACGACGAGTGGCGCAAGCTGCTCACGCCCGAGCAATACCACATCCTGCGCGAGAAGGGCACCGAGCGGGCCTTCAGCGGCAAGTACGACAAGTTCAACGGGAAAGGCGTCTACCGCTGCGCCGGCTGCGGCGCGGTGCTGTTCACCTCGGAAGCGAAGTACGATTCCGGCTGCGGCTGGCCCGCCTATTGGAAGGCAGCGGATCCGAAGGCCATCGTCGAGACCGTGGACACGAGCCACGGCATGGTGCGCACCGAGATCACCTGCGCCCGTTGCGGCGGCCACCTGGGGCACGTGTTCGATGACGGCCCCCGGCCCACCGGCCTGCGCTACTGCGTGAACTCGGCGGCGCTGGAGTTCGAGGCGGAGAAGCCCAAGGCGGCCGCTAAGCCCGAAGCCGCACCAGAGCCTTGACCACCCGCCGCTGCCGCACGGCCTCGAACGCCTCGCCAATGTCGCCGAGGGCGAACGGGTGCTCGAGGTCGAGCCACACCGAAGCGTCGAGCCTGCCCGCCTGGAACAGAGCAGCCACCTGGTCGTGAGTCTCGGCCTCGTCGTAGCCGCCGTTGAAGAAGGTGAACGTGCCGCGCGACCGCCCGGGGTCGAGCGTGCACCTGCCGTAGTCGTCAATGCCGTAGATGCCGATCGTGCCGCCGGGCCGCAGCAGCGACAGGCCGAGGTCGGCCAGCCCCACCTTGCCCACGGCGTCAATCACGAGGTCGAAGCCGTCGGGGCATAGATTCAGCGCCGCCTTCCGCACGTCGCCGGCCTTGTAGCTCAGGAAGGCCGTGGCCCCCGCTCTCAGGGCGATGGCCTGGCGCACAGGCGAGCCGATCATCACGCGCACGGGGCATCCGGCGTTCCGCGCGTGGGCGATGTAGGCCAAGGCGTTGCCGCCCGAGCCGATCACCAGCAAGCTCCCTGTGGGCGGGGCCTCTGTGCCCCGCGATTCACGGGACGGGGACGTGCCGCCCACAATGCCCATGCGGTTGGCGTAGCTGAGCGTTTCGCGCCAGGTGATGAACATCGTGGCCGCGGCGGGGTCGGTGCCGGGCGGCAGCACGCGCTGCATGCGACAGCCGCCCCAGACCGAAGGCGGCGCCCCGTCCTCCTGCGCGGCGCGGAAGTCGGTGGCGATGCCAAACTCGGCGAAGCCTCCCCAGGTGACGCTGGCCCCGCCGACCGGCGTGGTGCCCACGCGGGGAATCAGGTCGCCTGGCTTCAGGTGCCGCACCTTCGGCCCGAGCTTCACCACCCGCCCCACGCTCTCGTGGCCGAGCACCGTGGGATAGGGCGAGATCCAGGGGAAGTTGCCCTCGATGATATGCGAGTCGGTGCCCGAGCAGGTGGCGCCGTAGAGCAGTTCGCAGAGCGCCTGGTAGTCGCCCGGCGCCGGCTCGGGGATGTCGCGCACGGCCAGGCGATTGGGGCCTTCGACAAGGGCGGCTTTCATGGGTTTCTCCTGCGACGGACCAGCGACGCCAGGCGCGGAGCAGGGCGGACAACATGGACACTATGAACAATATGGACGCGTCGTGGGAGAGGCTTGCCTGTGCTCCTCGAGTCCATTGCGTCCATCGTGTCCATGCTTTCGGCCTCGCGCGCCTACAGCGGCCCGGGGCCCTTGTAGCCCTTCCAGCCGAAGCACAGGGTGGGCCGCTCCTCGCAGGGGCGGAAGGGCACCATGGCCGCGATGGCGTCGAGTCGCTTCAGCACGTCGGCCGGCAGCGGCCCCTTGGCGGCATAGGCCACGTTCTGCTCGACCTCGGCCTGCGAGCGGGCGCCCATGAGGGTGCACGAGATGTCGGGGTTCGAGAGCACGAAGCGAATCGCGCACTCGACCAGGGGCAGGCCGGTCTCGTCCAGCAGCGCGTAGAGGGCCTTGAGCTGGTTGCGGCGCGGCAGGCTGAGCCACGGCGCGCCGCCGTTCACCTCGTCGTCGAAGCGGCGGGCGAGGGCGCCCTGCTGGAGCGGGGAGCCGATGACCACGCCCATGCGATTGGCCTTGGCCGCGGGCAGCACCTCGTGCTCGGCCTCGCGCCAGAGCAGGCTGTAGTTGAAGGCCGTGAGCACGACGTCGAACCGCCCCGTGGCGGCCAGGCAGGCGAGCTGCCGGGTCGTCGTGCCGCCGATGCCGGTGAAGCGGACGACGCCTTCGGCCTTCAGTTCGTCGAGGAGGTCGAGCACGGGGCCTTCCACGGGCGCGCCCGCCTCCCACATCGGCGAGCGGGTCCACCAGTCGTACTGGCCGGGCCGGTCGGGCTCGTGGACGAAGAGGATGTCAATGCGCCCGCGGCCGAGCAGGCGCAGGCTCTCCTCGACCGATTGGCGGAGGCACGCCTTGTCCTGCGGCTTGAACGGCTGGGGGCGGCCGCCGAGCTTGGTCGAGACGATCAGGGGCGCCTTCACATCGGCCAGGATGCGCCCGAGCACCTCTTCGCTGTTGCCGTAGGTCGGCGCCGTGTCCACGTAGTTCACGCCCAGCTCGAAGGCCCGGAGCGCCGCGGCGCGCGACTGCTCGAACTCGCCCCCGAACTTCGAGAGGAACAGCCCGCCGAGCGACAGTTCGGTCACGCTCAGCCCCGTGCGGCCCAGCACCCTGGTCTTCATTGGCGTCTCCCTGAAGAGGAGGTCGGAACACGTTGTCGGGGAGAGATTACGCACTCCCACGTTGCCTGTCAACCGCCGATTGCATTGGCGCGCCGCTTGTGCTAGCATTGCGCGGCGATGGCGCGAGATTCAGCGGCGTTCTGGCAGTGTCGTGCCCTTTGGTCAGGAGAGGCCGGATGAAACTGAAGAAGTGGCTGGTGCGTGGCGCGGTGGGCGTGGTGGTGCTGCTTGTCGCCGTCGTAGTCGCCATCTGGCTCTGGGGCGACGCGGCCGCGCGCAAGGGCGTGGAGATTGGCGGCACCTCGGCCCTGGGCGTGGAGACCACCCTCAAGTCGGCCTCGATCGGCTGGCTCAGCGGCACCGTAGGCATCCGCGGCCTGAAGATCGCCAATCCCCAGGGCTACCAGACCGACCGCCTGATGGCCCTCGGCGGCGGCAAGGTGGCCTGCGACATCGGGTCGCTGCTCAGCGACGAGGTGGTGGTGCGCGAGATCCTCATCGAGGAGCCCGAACTCACCATCGAGCTGAAGCCCGGCCTCCCGCCCAAGAGCAACCTCGGCGACCTGCTCGCCTCGATGAAGTCCGACGAGCCGGCCCCGGCCAAGAAGGAAGAGCCCAAGGCCGACAAAGGCGAGGGCAAGCGCTTCCGCGTAGACCTCATTCGCGTGACGAAGACCAAGGTGCGCTTCCACCTGCTCATGGGCAAGACGGCCGACCTCGTGCTGCCCGACATCGAGCTCAAGGAGGTGCGGAACAGCGACGGCACGCTGCCGCGGCTGGTGGACATCTTCCGCCAGGTGCTGGTGGGCATGAGCACGTCGGCCTTCCAGAACGCCCACGGCATCGTGCCCGACGACCTGCTGAAGAGCTTCGGCGACCCGCTGGCCTCGGCCCAGAAGCTCATCGGCGGCAGCGTGAAGTTCGCGGGAGAGGCTGCCGGCCAGGCCGTCAAGAGCGCCAGCGCGGCGGCGGAAGCGGCCACGAAGTCGGTGACTGGGGCCGCCGAGGGCGCCACCAAGGCCGTCGGCGAGGTGGGCAAAGGCGTCGGCGGCGCGCTCGAAGGCATCCTGGGCAAGAAGAAAAAGAAGACCCCGTGACCCGCGGCACTGCGCCGCGTCCTCTGCCGTTCCCCCAGGGGCAGGCCCTCGCGCCTGCCCCTGCTGTTTGAACTCCCCTGCCCTTCCATAGTATTATGATCACCGTGTGACGGCTTCTTCGGACAGGCCTAGACCCCCTTCGTTCCAAAGGAGATGCGCGGTGAAGAGAATGGCGGCGGCTCTGGCGCTGGCGGGGCTCGCGGCTGCCTCGGCGGCCGATGCGGCGGCCAAGAAGGTGCTCATCTTCGGCAACGCGATGGGCTTCCGCCACGACAGCGCCATCAAGGAAGGCGGCCCCATCCTCGAACAGATCGCCAAGGGCCTCGGCTACGAACCCGTCGTGACCGAGGACCCCGCCGTCCTCAACCCCGAAGCGATCAAGCAGTGGAACCTCCTCCTCTTCAACAACACCACTGGCGACCCCACCGCCGAACGGAAGCTCGTGCGCGAGGAGGTGGGCAAGGAGGGCAAGAAGAAGCCCGTCTACCAGACCATCCCGCACCCCGAGCGCCGCAAGGCCCTCATCGAGCGAGTCAGGGACGGGGCCGGGTGGATCGGCTTCCACGGAGCCGGCGACTCGCTCTACGACTCTCCAGAGTACAACGAGATGGTCAACGGCTGGTTCGCCGGCCACCCCTGGAGCGGGAAGGTCCGGGTCACCATCGAGGAGCCAGACCATCCGCTGATGAAGCCCTTCGGCAAGGGGCCGTGGGAGGTCTCCGACGAAATCTACCAGTTCCGCAACTACGACCGCTCCCGCGCCCGCATCCTGATGAGCATCTACCGCCCGAGCGTCGAAGCCTATCGCGGCAACCGCAAGGACCGCGACTACGCGACCTGCTGGATCAGCCGCTTCGGCAAGGGCCGCGTGATGTACCAGGCCCACGGCCACGCGGGCAACGTCTTCAAGATGCCCGAGTTCCAGGAGCACCTGAAGCTCGCCATGCAATGGGCCATTGGCGACCTCGAGGTGCCGGTCGAGCCCAGCAAGGTGGAGGACCCCAAGGTCGTGGCGGCGAGGGCCGTCGAGCGGCTCAAGGCGGCCAAGACCGATGAGGAGCGGATTGACGCCCTCGACCTTGCCGCCGCGGCCCCCAGCCAAGAGGCGCTGCCGCTGGCCCTCGCCCTCCTGGAGCCGCAGGGCAAGGTGGCCGAGTTTGCCGCCGACACGGTTCAGGCCAACGCCGCCGCGCTCCCCGACCTGCCCAAGGACCAGAAGGTCGAGGCCCTCCGCAAGGCCCTCGACGCCTGCGGGAACAAGCGGGACCTCCGCAAGGCCATCAAGGCGCAACTCACGCAGCTCGGCGTGGCCGACCTGCCCCTCTACGCGCCGCCGGGCTTCGTCACCCACTGGTTCGTCGCCGGCCCGCTGCCCAACAAGGACAGCGAGCTCCTGGCCAAGGCGTATCCGCCCGAGAGCGGCGTGGACATCGAGAAAGGCTTCGAGGCCGATGGCAAGCCCATCGCCTGGAAACGAGTCACCTGCGACGACGACGGCATCGTGAAGCTGCGCGACCTGGTCTCGAAGGCCGACGCCGTGGGCGGCTACGCCTATGCGGAGATCACCGTCGAGAAGGACACGCCCGTGCAGGTTCTCCTCGGCGCCCGCGAGCACTTCACCGCCTGGCTCAACGGCGAGAAGCTCGGCGAGCAGATCGGCACCAAGGGTCTGCGGCCCGGCGAGTTCAAGTACAAGGCCGTCCTCAAGCCGGGCGCCAACAAGCTCCTCGTCAAGGTGAGCCAGACCAAGGGCGACTGGGGCCTTGCCGCCCAGATCGTGGGGCCGAAGAACGAGAAGATCGCGTTCGCGGTGAGGGAGAAGTAGCACGCTCAGATGTGGGCGTCAACCTCTGGAGTGCGGCGCGAAGCGCCGCTTTGGGTCCGCCCCGGCGCGACCCAAGGAAACGGGGTAAGCCCGCGAGGCCGCGCGCTGGCACATCCTAAGCGGCGCTTCGCGCCGCACTCCGGACGGCTAGCGCACTCAACCAACGCAGTAGTCCGATCGCAGAGGAAGGAGCATTGCCGTGAAGCGAATGGCCGCCACCTGTGTTCTTGCGGGAGTCCTCCTGGGCATCGCGGCGCCCCGTGCCGCCGCCGAGAAGAAGAACGTCCTTCTCTTCGGCCTCACGAAAGGCTTCCGGCACGGGGATGCCATTGACAAGGGCAGCCCGATCATGAAGACCATCGCCGAAAGCCTCGGCTACAACGCTGTCGTGAGCGAGGACGTCACACTCCTCAGCCCCGAGAACATCAGGAAGTGGAACCTGATCGTCTTCAACAACACCACCGGCACGCTGTTCAAGGAGCCCGAGTGGCAGAAGGCGTTCATGGACCACATCAAGGCCGGGGCCGGCTTCATGGGCTTCCACTCCTCGACCGACTGCTTCTACGACTGGCCCGAGTATGGCCAGATGCTCAACGGCTGGTTCGCCGGCCACCCCTGGAGCCAGAAGGTCCGCACGAAGATCGAGGACCCCGACCACCCGCTGATGAAGCCCTTCGGCAAAGGCCCCTTCGAGATAGCCGACGAAATCTACCAGTTCCGAAACTACAAGCGCTCCGACGTCCGCATCCTGATGAGCATAGATAACTCGAGCGTGGACGTGACCCGCGGCGGCCGCAAGGACCGCGACTACGCGATCTGCTGGATTCGCCCCTGGGGCAAGGGCCGCGTCTTCTACAACGCCCACGGCCACGGCGCCAACGTGTTCGAGGACAAGACGTTCCAAGAGCACATCAAGCTCGCCATGCAGTGGGCCATCGGCGACCTGGACGTGGACACGACACCGAGCAAGGAGCTGGACACCGCGGCGCTGGCCGCCAAGGCCGTCGCTGCGCTCAAGGCCGCCAAGAGCGACGACGAGCGCATCGAAGCCCTGGGCATCCTCTCCTGGTGCCCCCACAAAGAGGCCCTCGACCTGGCCGTCGCCCAGTTCGACGTCAACCAGAAGGTCGCCGCCGCCGCGGCCGCCGCCGTTCAGGGCATCCTCGCCGAGCCGAGCGAGGTGTCGAAGGACCGGCAGATCGAAGTCCTCAAGAAGGCCCTCGCCCTCACCGACAGCCGCGACGTGCGCAAAGCCGTCCGCGCCCAGCTCGGCAAGCTCGGCGTCACAGACCTCCCTGTCAGCGTCCCGCCCGGATTCGTCGCCCGCTGGGCAGTCGCCGGCCCCATCCCGAACCCCAGGAACGAGCTCTTCGACAAGGGCGCGCCGCCTGAGACTGAGGTGAACCTGGACAAGGGCTTCGCCTTCGACGGCAAGGACTACGCCTGGAAGAAGGCCCTGAGCGACGACGACGGCATCGTGAACCTCAACCAGGCCCTGGGCAACGGCAATCAGTGCATCGGCTACATGTACGCCGAGGTCACGGTCGCGAAGGAGACCGAGGCCGAGCTGAGGCTTGGCAGCGACGACGGCTTCGTCCTCTGGCTCAACGGCACCCGCCTCGGCGGCGTGAACACCAGCCGCGCCTGCCAGCCAGGCTCGGACAAGTTCAAGGCCACCCTCAAGGCCGGCGCCAACAAGGTGCTGATGAAGGTGATCCAGGGCGGCGGCGATTGGAGCGGCTGCCTCCAGATCGTCGGTCCCAAGGGCGAGGCGGTGGCCTTCACAGTTGCGAAGTAATGGAGGAACGACCGCCCCGACGGATCAGATGGATGGATGTGGCCTTCACTCCTGCCCACGCCTGCGCCCCCAGCGCAAGGGATAGCTCCCGGAACGCTGAGGGGGTGACGAGCGCTCTCAATCGGAACCCGCACTCTAGCGTGAGGCCCAGCGTCCTCCCATAGGGTCGCAGATCGCTGATTGTGCCTTCGAACCAATTGCGCACGCTCCCCTCGGGCTTGTACCTGGAGACGAAGACGTCCTCAGGCCTCACGCAGACGAGGACGTCTTCCCCTGGCTCTCCGTCGCCGGGAACGAAGAAGGTCTGGCTGCCGACCGAGACGGCCAGGAGCTCGCCATCGTTGGTCGTCACCTTGCCCGCAAGGACGGTCTCGACGCCGACGAGACGCGCCACGGCGTCGGTGGCGGGCATGGAGAAGACCTCCTCCACCGCCCCCTCCTGGCAGATGGCTCCGCCGAGCATCACCGCCAGGCGCGTGCCGAAGAACGCCGCCTCCTCGCGGTGATGGGTCACGAGCACCGTCGTCTGCCCGGTCTCCATCACGATGCGGCGGAGCTCGAGGAGGAGTTCCTCCCGCGTAGGCGCGTCGAGGGCGGAGAAAGGCTCATCGAGGAACAGAATCTCGGGTTGGATGATGAAGGCTCGCGCCAGGTTGACCCGTTGGGCCTCGCCGCCCGAGAGCTGGTCCACCCGCCGCGAGAGGAGCGCCCCGATGGCGAACAGGGCTGCCGCCTTATCCAGCCGCCCCTTGATCTCCTCGCTGGGAAGCCCGCGCAGCCGCAGGCCATACGTGACATTGCTGAGCACGGTGCCACGGAAGAAGACCGGCTTCTGGAGGAGCAGGGCGAAGCGCCGCCGAATCGCCAGGCTGTTCCCCGCGTCCACCCGCGTCCCATCGTGCCACACCTCTCCCTGGGTCGGCATCTCGACGAGCGACAGCAGCCGCAGGAGCGTGCTCTTGCCCGAGCCGTTCGGGCCCAGCAGCACGAGCCGCTCGCCCCGGCCGACGCGGAAGAAGGGCACGCCCAGGACCCGCCGCCCCCCATAGCGTTGCTCGATGTTCCTCACCTCCAGCATCGGAACGGCGCTCCTCCCGTGCCTTTCTGCTGAATGCGGGTCAGCACGAGGTTCATGGCGAAGCTCAGGACGAGGAGGAGAATGGCCAGGGCGATGGCCATTTCGAGGCGGCCCATGCGGGTTTCGAGGACGATGGCAGTCGTGAGCACTCGGGTGTCGCCCTTGAGGTTGCCGCCGACCATCAGCACGGCCCCGACCTCGGAGACGACGCTGCCGAAGGCGGCCATGATCGCCGCCAGCAGCGGCAGGCGGGCCTCCTGGAGCACCGCCCACAGCGCCTGCCACCTCGACGCGCCCAGGGCGCGGGCCTGGAGCGCCACCATCGGGTCCACCTGCTGAAGGGCCGCCATAGACACCCCCGCCACGATCGGCAACGCGATGATCACCTGTGCGATCACCATCGCCGTGGGAGTGTAGATGAGGTTCAGCCCGCCCAGCGGGCCGCTCCGCCACAGGAGGATGGCCACGAATAGCCCCACCACCACGGGAGGCAGCCCCATGCCCGTATTCACCAGCGCCATGAGCAGGCGACGCCCGAAGAAGGCCCGCAGCGCGAGGAGAACGCCCAGCGGCATCCCCAGCGCCAGCGCGATGAGCGTCGAGGCCCCGGACACGCAGACGGTGAGCCAGGCAATCTGCACCACCTCGCGGTCCAGACTGACCAGGAGCTCAATCGCCTTCGCTAAGCCGCGAAACAGGAAGTCCATGCCCGCCCTCTCATTCAGTGGGTCGCCGCATCCGGCGCGAAGAGGGGCTGGCCGTACCGCGCCCTGCCGAACTCCCGGATGATCCCCTGCGCGGCGGCCCCCGTGAGGAACTCCACGAACGCCTGCGCCCCCTGGGAGTTTGCCTTCGGGTGCTTCTGCGCGTTGACCGTGATCACGTGGTAGGGGTTGAAGAGTTTCGCGTCGCCCTCGACGAGGGTGGCCAGGGCCAGCGTCGGTTTGAGGGCGAGATACGTCCCCCGGTCGGAGAGGATGTATGCCTTCTTTTCGCTGGCGATCTTCAGGCACTCGCCCATGCCCTGCCCCGCCTCGACGTACCACTGGCCCGCGGGCGTCAGCTTCGCCGCCGCCCAAAGCTCCTGCTCCTTCCTATGCGTGCCGGAGCGATCGGCGCGGGACACAAAGGTCACCTTCGCCTCGGCGATCTTGGCGAACGCGTTGGCAATCGCGCCCCCCTTGGCGCCCGCGGGGTCGGAGGCCGGCCCCAGGAGCACGAAGTCGTTGTGCATCACCGCCTTCCGTTGCCCGCCGAAGCCCTGCTTCATGTAGTCCTCCTCGGACTTGGGGGCGTGGACCAGGAGGACATCCGCGTCGCCTCGCTCGCCCATCTTCAGCGCTTCGCCCGTGCCGACCGCGATGACCTTGACCCTATAGCGGCTGGCCTTCTCGAACTCTGGGACCAGCACATCGAGCAGGCCGCTGTCCTGGGTGCTCGTCGTCGTGGCGAGGACTATGGGCTTCTTCTCCCCCTGGCCGCACGCCGCAAGCAGCAGGGCACAATGGAGCACCAACGCGCCCTGTGGCCTCACGTCTACTCTTCTCGTCATTTGTCGTCTGCCAAACGCCGCCCACAGTATCGCCGCTGCCTTGCGCGGGGTCAAGCACAGGCCACTTCATTGCGGCTCGGACGCCACTCCCGCGGCGTGGAGAGCCAGCGGGGCAAGCATCGTGCCATTGGCCAAGACAAATGGCTTGTCGCCGAAGTTGGCCGTGACGACCACTCCGTTGGCGAAACGAGTCTCCTGTACGGCGTGGTCGGGGGTGAGCCATCTGTGGGACAGCATTTCGCTGTAGCCCGTGGCACGGGCCGTCGGCTCGATGGTCTTGTAGCTTCGGACGAAGCGGTCGCGGCTCGCCTCCCAAAGCTTGCGGTCGAACATGAACATCGGGGGTGTGCCGTAGAGGGCGTTCCAGAGGTCCCGGCGGTCCCACAGGCTGGGAAGTTTGTTGTTGTAGTCGCCCCAGTACCACTGGGCCACGACGCAGTCGTGGTAGACGAGTTCCCAGAGCGGCAGTCGGTAGAAGTGGCCGGTCTGGAACTTGGCCACCGGCTCGGGCACGCTGTCCCAGAGCTTCTGCATCGCGCGGCCTGAGTCGGGCACGCGATAGGGGCCGAGGCTGAGCATGCCCTCGAAGTAATGGACGAACGGCACGGCGGCGTCGTGACCCGTCTCGCTGCCGCAGACGAGGCCGCACTCTTCGCTCACGACGCGGAGGAGTTCCATTTTCGCGCGCTTGCTCTCGGTGCGGGTGCAGGGGTGCTTGGGATCATAGCACTCGCGCCAGGGGCTGGCGGTGGTGGTGTCAATGAAGCGGCAGCGGTAGGGGTGAGTCTTCAGCTCGGCGGGGATGCGCTTCCGCGCGTAATCGGGGGCGCGGAGGTCGCACAGGACGCCGCAGGGGATCATCCCGCCATCCTTGGCCTCGACCTCCCAGCCCTTGAGCCACTCGCCGCCGGGGCCGCGCATCAGGTCGCCGTTGGCCCAGGCCTCGCTCGTCCAGTCGCCGTGGACCCAGCGGAGCTTGGGGAACTGGGCGGGGTCCATCGTGTCCTGGTAGATGTCGTAGCGGCTGGTGAGGACGCCGGACATTTCGTTGAGGGCCTTGAGCTGGTCGGGCGGGCGGCCGTTGGACCACAGGATGCGGCGGATGCCGGCGGCCTGAAGCTCGCGGGCGATGGCCGGCGCGTCCTTTTCCCAACACCATACGTTCGCCGCGCCGATGAGGAGGTCCACGTTGGGGTTGGCCTTGCGCTTCTCGTCGAGGGTCTTGAGGAGGCCCGTTTGCTTTGCGTGGTCGCGGTAGCGTTTAGCCATGGCCACGTAGCCGCCCTGGTCGAAGAAGACGTAGCGGATGACGCGCGGCGGGCCGAACTGGCCTTTCTGCGGTTGCCACTCGGGCGCGAGGTGGAGCAGGCCGTCGAGCCGCGGGAGGCGTACCGCCGCGTCGTCGGCCGTCTCGACGATGGCCATCAGGCCGCGCTCGCCATCGGTCTGGCCGTACCAGGGCATGCACAGGCCGTGGCCGCCGTAGAGGTGGTAGTGCATCGGCGGCAGCGTGGCATCGTCGGCGGGGTAGCTGATCCCCTCGTTGACCGGGAGGATGAGGAGCTGCCCCTTGGCCGTGGCGAAGGGAGGCGGGAAGGCGAGGGTGCCCGCCATTTCGCCTTTGCCCTTGAGCGTGAGCACGAGCTCGGAGCGGCTGGGGTCGAGGCGGACCGTTGCTGCGATCTCCAGCAGGCTGGCGGGGTCGAGGAGACGCAGGTCGAAGCCGCCTGCGACGGCCTTGGCGTCGCGCACGACGAGGCCGCCGGTCTTCGGGCGCTGGTCCCAGACCTGGCCCGTGCGGCGGTCGGCGGCCGACAGACGGGCGTCGGCCGTGTGGAGCGTGACCTCGAGCGCGGCGCTCGATGCTTTGAGCGTAGCGGGTAGGTCCTTCGCGCGGAGTGCGTCCATCGTGCCCTCCAGGGTGAGCGAGGCGTCGTCGAGCCACACGGTGGCCGGCCCGTGGCCGATGAGGCGCAACTGGATTGTGGCCGCGACGGGCGGGATGATGAAGCGCGAGCGGGCGAGGCGCCAGTCGGCCCCTACCCGCGCCGCGGCGGCGCCAAACGACCAGTCCATCACGCGACCCTTCGCGTCGCGGAGGATGACGCTGAGTTCAACCCTCCCCTCCCCTTGCAGGCGCGTCCAGCCCTTGAGTTCGTAGATCTGCCCGGGCTCGACGTTGAGCACGCGTTCGTGGGCGAGGCTCCAGTCCTGCGCGCCCGTGTGCTCCACACGGACAGCCTGCTTGCCGCCGTGGCGGGTCTCGGCGTCGAGCGTCGTCTTGCCGGCCTTCGGCTCGCGGGTCCACAATGGGTGCCAGCCGGCCAGGCCGGCCTCGAAATCGCCGTTGACGGCCAGGTTCTCGCCCGCGGAGCCGGGCGCCGATCCCACGAGCAGAAGCACGAGCAGTGCGCGGCGCGACATGTGCGTTGGCCTCGATGGAGGGGGACTACGGCTTCCACACTTCGACGGGCAGCCCTGGCCGCGCCTGGAGGCGTTGGGCGAGGTCGCCCAGGTTGACGGCCAGCTCGAGGTGGCCGATGCTGTCAATGAGAGCGAGGGCTCGGCCCTGGGGCACGTCGCCATAGGTGGAGGCGAAGACGGCCTCGACAGTGGCCTCGCCGACTTTGGCCGCCAGCTTGTCGCCCCGCTTAAGGCCGGCTTGGGCGATCAGTTCGGCCGTGAGGTTGGTCACTACATTGCCGTAGCGGTCCACGCGCAGCACGGAGCCCCTGAGGCGGCCGGCATCGAGCGTGGGGTCCACGACGGGCAGCATCACCAGCTCGGCCTGCTTGAGCCTCAGGCCCATCGAGCCGAGCGAGGCGCCGCCGGCCAGCAGCGCCCCCGAGGGCACGAACAGGTCGCGGCCCTGGAAGGTGCGCGACGGGCGGTGGCCAAGGGGCTGGAAGTCCGAGATATCGCGTGCGTCGGCCAGGCCATCGCGGCGGATCACGAACGTGAGCAGCCCGTTGTCGGGCGCGACGTAGAAGTGCCCTGCCTCGGTGCGAATGGCGATGGCCCGCCGCTTCGTGCCCACGCCGGGATCCACCACGGCCACGAACACAGTGCCCGGCGGGAACTCCTTGGCCGCGAGGGCCAGGGTCACAGCGCCCTCCCAGACGTCGAACGGCGCGATCTCGTGCGTGATCGACTCGATGCGCACGGCGGGGTTCACGCGATAGGCGGCGCCTTTGGCTGCGGCCACGTAGTGGTCGCGCTCGCCGAAGTCGGTCAGCAGCACCAGCAGGCCCGACCGGGTCGGCTCGAGCCCCATCGGCGGCCCCGCGCACGAGGCCATCACTATCGCCAGCAGCCCCCACACCCACCGGCCCATCGCGCCCATCGCGGTTCCCCTTTCGGCTCCAGTCGCGCCGACGTCGTCTACATGGCATTCTAGCGGGGCCGCGGCGCACCGTCAATGCCGAAGAACGGATCGCTTGACGGGGACGTGGATGCTATACTGTGGGCATCGGTCGGCAGGCGCCCATGCTATCGAAGCCAGGAGACCCACGAATGCTGAGCGAGACGGCCCAAGCCCTGCTGCGAGACATGGCGGAGTTCGAGATCATTGACTGTCACGAGCACCTCGGCCCCGAGCGAAACCGCGTGGCGGCGCAGGTGGACGTCTTCACGCTGTTCGCTCACTACACGCGGGGCGACCTGGCGGTGGCGGGGATGAGCGACGCACAGTACCAGAGCCTGTTTAACCGCGACATCCCGCTGGCCCGTCGCTGGGCGGTCTTCGAGCCGTTCTGGGAGCAGATTCGCTGGGGCTCGTACGCCCGCGCCGCGTTGCTTGCGGCCCAGCGGTTCTACGGCGCCGACGACATCAATGCGAGGACATTCGAGGCCATCTCCGAGGCGATGCAGCAGGCCAACACGCCCGGCCTCTACGACCGCGTGCTGCGCCAGGCCTGCAACATCCGCACCTGTCTCACCCAGTGCGGCTCGACCGACCTCGGGGGCACGCCGCTCCTCACGCCCGTGATGCCGCTGGCCTACGAGATGGAGACGTGGCAGGCCCTGAGCCGTCCGCCCTTCGAGCCCAACGCCGCCGTCCGCTCGCTCGACGACACGCTCGACGCGGTCCGCCGCTACGTCGTCCGCGTGAAAGCCGAGGGCGCCGTGGGGCTCAAGATGATGTCGAATCCCTACAAGGACCCAAAGCGCGAGGAGGCCCTGAGCGCCTTCGAAAGTCTGCGGAGCGGCGCCGTCAGCCGCCTGCCCGTGCCCAATCCGCTGCGCGACTACGTCGTGGACCAGGCTATCTCCGCCGCCGCCGACAACGACCTGGTCGTCTGCGTGCACACGGGCTACTGGGGCGACTTCCGCCTGCTCGACCCGCTGCACATGATCCCCATCCTCCAGCGCCACCCGCGGGCGCGGTTCGACATCTACCACGTGGGCTATCCCTGGGTGCGCGAGGCCCTGATGCTGGGCAAAGGCTTCCCCAACGTGTGGCTGAACTTCTGCTGGACCCACATCATCTCGCAGAAGTTCGCCATGGACGCCCTGGACGAGGCGATTGACCTGATCCCGATGAACAAGCTGCTGGCCTTCGGCGGCGACTATGGGGTGCCCGTCGAAAAGGTTTACGGCCACCTGGTCATGGCCCGCGAGGACGTGGCCCGCGTGCTGGCCCGCCGCATCGCCGACGGCCAGATGACCGCCGCCCAGGCCCTCGCCCTGGCCCGCCAGTGGTTCGTCGAGAACCCCAAAGCCCTTTATCGCCTGAAGGCATGAAGAGCGCGGGGGGAACTTCCCGCAGGAAGTTCCCCCCACATCCCCTTCAAGGACTCCCAAGCGTAGCTGTCGGGGTGTGCGGCGACAGTCGCGCACGGCCCGGAACCTGCGTGGGAGTTCTTGGGAAGGAGGGGGGTGGGGGGAGGAAGCCCTTCCTGCGAAGAAGGGCTTCCTCCCCCGCTTCCGAACTCAGCCGAGCGCGACTTCCACCGCGCGCTCGCCGCGGCGGGCGAGGGTGAAGCGGCCCTTCAGCCCGGCGCCGGACGGGAGCTTGGCGCGGACCTCGTGCTCGCCGAAGAAGCAGCGGAGCGTGGCGGCACCTGACGCGCCTGCCGTGACTCGGGCCTTCGTCGCCCACCGCCTGTGGAACGCCTCCATCAGCCAATCATAGAGCGGCTTGGGCGACATGTCCTTGCGCACCAGGCCTGCGGGGGCGCCCTGCCAACTGCCGTTGTCCGAGAAGTCCCACCACGTGATCGCCTCGACGGCGGGGTGGCTGAAGAGGACGGCGTAGAATTGCTGGCCGTACTCCAGTTGGGCCTTCTCGCCATCGGGCGTCGAGTGCCAGTCGTCGCGGCGCTTGTGCCAGTCATCATCTTTCTTGAGCTCGCCCGAGAGAACGGTGGCCTCGGTGAAGTGGAGCGGAAGGCCGAAGCGGGCGTAGGTGTCGCACACGCTCCAGAGGCGCTCGATGGGCCAGACGCCCTTGTGCATGTGGCTCTGGATGCCAATCGTCTTGACAGGGGCCTTCGCGTCGAGGAGCGCCTGCATCAGCTTCTCGAAGTCGGGCGAGACGTTGAAGTCGTTGTACAGCAGCGTAGCCTTGGGGTTCGCGGCATCGGCCCAGCGGAGGGCGTCGGCCACGCAGGCGGCGGCGCCGCGGGCCTTCATCCAGCGGCCCACCGCGTTGTCGAAGCGCGCGCTCACGGTCGCCTCGTTCACCACGTCCCAGAGGTCAATCCGCCCCTGGAAGTGCGAGACGATATGCCTGACGCGCTCTTCCTGGCGCTTCAGCACGTCGGCGTCGGGCAGGGCCTCGGCCCACTTGGGGAAGACCTCGTGCCAGACGAGCGGGTGGCCTTTGGGGGTGATGTGATTGTCGCGGCACCAGGCCGCCATCACGTCGAGGCGGGCTTCCTGGGTCGCGCCTTGCTGCGGCTCGTAGCCGCCCCAGTAGAAGGGCAGGGTGGCGTAGTTGAGCAGTCCGGCGAAGCGCTCGTAGTAGGCGCGCTGGAGCGCCGCGTCCTCGATGGCCCCGATGCGGAAGGCGTTGGCGCCGAGCTTGAACTCGTGGCGGGCGAGCCACACCTCGGCCTCCACGCCCGCCAGCGCCTCGCCCGCCGCGTCCACAAAGCGCAGCGACGCCTCCGCCGTCCGGTGCTCCTGAATGCGCGCCTCGGCCCCCTTGAGGATTTCGTCCCGGTTCATCGGCTGGTTCCTTGCGTTTACCCTCCCGAAGGTGCTGAAACCTTCGGGAGGGACAGAGGTAGGGCGTGCATACCTGCACGCGGTATGGCTTTATCGAAGCAACTGCGCCTCGGCCCAGTCGCCGTGGTCGCCGCTGATGCCGTCGCCGCCGTCGAGGGTCAGAAGCTCAAGCGTCGTGCCACGCGAGACGTCCACCTCGACCTGTTTGGCGGCGGATGCCTTGGTCATCGGGCCGCTGTCGAAGAGCTTCTTGCCGTCGAGTTTCACCTGGAAGACGATGGTGCCCTCCTGGGCGTGCTCGTCGCGGCCGACGAGGCAGCGGAAGGACCTGAATCTTCCCCCGGTCAGATAGTAGACGATGCGGCTCTCGGCATGGGTGCCGAGGCCGCGGGCGAACTTGCGGCCCGCGATGATCATCGGCTTCTCCCACACGCTCTGATTGGTCTGGAGCTTGCCCCAGCCGAGCGTCACATCGTCGGGCGGAAGCTCGTCGAGCCAGGCGGTCGGCGCATCGGCCTTCGGCCACACGCGCGGCGCCGTGAAGACCTTTGCCGCCTGGATCGTGATGATCTCGCGCTGGCTGTTCTGGCCAATCGGCAGCGGGAGCGGCTCGCGCGGCTTCGGCGACTCGCCCTTTGCCAGCGGGTGCTCGGCCCAGAGCCACCAGCCCGCTTCGCAGCGGCCAAGACCCCCGCCGTTAGCGGCCTTGATGGTGACCGCCACATCGCTCTTGCCCGCGGGCAGGTCGAACTCGAACCAGGTCCAGGAGTGTTTCGAGTGGGCTTGGTCGGCCCCCGAGCGAACCACACGGACAGGCACGGACTTGTCACGGACAAGCGCAGCGCACTCGACGACGCCCACGCCGCCACGCGGGTCGGCGAGGAGGTGCATCGTGGCCTTTGCCCCATCGGGCACCACCGCTATGCACTTGCCCGCGATTTCCTCCGCCTGAAGGGCCAGGCCGGTGCCCTCGACCTTGCAGGCAGGCGCCTGCGGACCTTCGCCGGCCGCAGCGAATGGCGGGGCTTGCGTGAGCTGGATGAGCAGCGTCTCATAGCCCTGAAGCGTGAGGTCGAGGGCGCTGCCATGCGACAGCCCCGTCTTCAGCACCTCGTGGCGGGGGTAGACTGTGGCCGCCACAAGCGGGCCGGCGACCGCCTCGCGAGGCCAGCCAACCGATTCGTCGAGCTTGAGGCGAACCTTCTGTGGCTCTATGAACGGGTTCCTCAAACAGATGATGCCGCGGTTGGCGGCGAAGTGGGCGTAGCCGTACCACTCGCGCTTAAAGGGGTCGCCGCCGATTAGGGCCGTGTGCCCGAGCGTGGCCGCGTTGTGGCGGGTCCACTTGAGCACCGAGGCGAGGAAGGCCCAATCGTCCCTGCCAGCGGCCGCGGTGCGGCCGGGCTCCGCGTCCCCCCGCGGAGCGGCGGGACGAGAGGGGGAGGTGAAGAACTTGGGGTTGATGTAGAGGGTGAGGAGCCGGCATCCGCGGCCGACGACCGCGATGGCGTTGTCCTCCCACTTCTCGGGCGTGATGACGATGATGCCGAGATGCTCGATGGCGGAGGGCGGATAGCCTGGGTGCTCGCGGACCCGCTGGCGGAAGACGGCGTCGCGGGTCGTTGTCGCGCTGTCGCGGACGATGGGCGCGGGGACGATTACGTCGGGGTAGTCACCCGACACGTTCCCCCAGATGGAATCGCAGTAGAGGAGCCACCAGGGGCTGAGCCACATGCCGCAGGTGGGGTCGAGGAAGATGCCCGGCTTGGCTTGCTTCGCCGCGGTCATCAGCTCGATGAAGGCGTCAATGTTGGCCTCCTGGGCGTAGGGGCCGGGCAGGTGGCCGTGGTCCTTCGCCTCGCAGCTCGGGCAGAAGCCGTCGAACTTGTAGAAGGCCAGGTCGTACTGCTTGGCGAGGGCGGTGACGCGCGCGGCGATGTCGCGGCGGTACTTCGCGCCGCTCTGGCAGCAGTACCAGGGATTGGAGTTGTGCTCGTAGCCGAGCTTGGCCAGGTGGGGCGCGTGGCTGTAGCCCGACGATGGCGAGAGCCAGAGGCCGAGGTTCGCCTTCATCGCCTTCAGCGGCTCGACGAGTGGCCCGAAGCCGTTGGGGAATCGCTCGGGCACGATGTCCCAGAGCGTCTCCTTCTTGTCCCAGCCGTCGTCGATCGTGAAGGTGTCGAACGACTCGCCGTGGGGGTCGAAGAGTTTCTCCTTGAAGAGCCTGATCAGCTCCACGCAATTCTTCTCGGTCGGCGGCATCAGCGTCCACCAGGTGTTGTAGTTCACGAAGAGCCTTTGCTCCTTCGGTGTGGCCTGGATGGAGGCGATGTAGTCCTGGAAGCGTTGCGCCACGCGGCCTGGCTCGGCGACGCCGAGGACGGCGGTCTTGCTCACGAAGCGGTCGGCCGTGCGGCCGGGGTAGTGCGTGAGCTTCACCGTGCCATTGGCGAAGCTGTTGTGGCCGCCCGGGAACTCGAGGCCCCAGAACGTATCTTCGAGCAGCACCGGTTGCCCAAAGCCCTGACTGGATGCCTTCCCTTCGACGCCGATGCTCCACGCATCTACCTGGCGGATCGGGAGCGCGTGGGGTGCAGAAAGCTCGATATGTCGGCGGAGGAAGGGCGCCGTGCCAATGGAGTAGACGACCTGTAGCTGGATGCCCTCCCCCTGGTTCTCGTAGACGAGTGAATGCCGCGTCTCAACGCCCTGGCGCTTGCTATCGAGTCGTTTGTAGGCGAAGTCTGCCAGGCGAAGTGGCGCCCGCCCCTCGCTGGCCACGCAGATATCGTCCGCCTTGACGGGGAGCGCGCGATTCCCTGCGAGGATGTTCTCGATCCGGAACAGACGCGGTTGCCCGCCTTCAGAGCGGAAGCAGAGCTTGAGGTGATCGTTGCCGAGCACAAGGTCCTCGACGCTGCGCTTCGCGTCCGCCGGCTCGCCGGCCGCTGCGGCGCCGGCAGCCAGCACCGCGAGGACGCAGTGCCATGCGAGTGGCTTCATCTCAGAGCCCCTTCATCCAAGGGCCTTCAGTTCGGCGAGCAGTTGGCTGGCCAGTTGGGGGTGGGTGGAGCGAATGAACTCGATGCGGCCGCGGAGGGCGTGGGCGAAGTGGGGGTGCTTGCCGCGGTTCTGGGCCTCCAGGCCGGTCTTGCGGGCGTTGTGGAGAATGGCGCGGAGCCTCCGCCGATAGGCCCGCGGCACGCGCGGGCCGTCGTTGACGACGAGGCCCGTGACCTCCTGGCGTGCGCCGCGGCGGGCGTAGTGGGTCTTGCCCTTCTTGAGCTTGAAGCCCTCGTTGCTGACGATCTGGTGAACCAGGGGGAGGAAGCGCTTGAGGGAGCGCGCGAATGCCTCGTCGCCGCTGAAGGTCAGGTCGTCGGCATAGCGGGTGTAAACGCAACCGAACTTCGCGGCCAAGCCGTCCAGCCGGGCGTCCAGGTGGCGACAGGCGAGGTTGGCCAGGGCGGGGCTGGTGGGCGCGCCCTGGGGGAGCATGCGGTGCCGCTGGCCGCCGACGAACTCGCGTACCTTCTCCGCCGGCCTCACCGTGCACAGCAGCGCCAGCGGAATCGCCATCTCCTCGCCGTAGCCGAGCGACTGGAAGATGCCGCGCACGCGCCGATAGGTGACGGACGGGAAGAAGTTGTCCAGGTCGAGCGTGAGCACGATGTCCCTGCCCGCGTGGGGCGCGGCGTTGGTGAGGATCGAGCGGGTCTCGACGAAGCCGTGGGCGCTCTCGCTGGCGTGGGTCTTCGCCAGAATCTCGCGGCGAATCCACTGCTGCGCGGCCTTGAGCCTGGGCTTGGGCGCGTAGAGCACGCGGTAGCCGCCCGAGCGCTTGGGCACGGCGAAGGCGGAGTAGTGGGGCGGCTCTTTCGCCGCGTCGGGGAACGTGAGCCAGTCGAGGGCGCCGCGAGGGATGCCGAGCGCCTGGGCCAGGTCATCGCGGCTGGCAAGGTTCGGCAGGCCGTTCTCCGCGAGCAGTTGCGGGCGATGGGCCGCCGTGGCGCGTAGCCGCTGGCGCCCCCGGGGGACCTCCGCACCTGGCCCATCGCCGTAGCGCCGCGGCGAGGCAAGCCCCGCCAGGAAGCGGAGCAGAACCCACAGAGCGATGACGCCGAAGACGACCCAGAGGATGTTCATTCGAGCGGCAATCGGAAATCGGCGACCGGAAGTCAAGAGCCGGGGCGGGGAGGGCTTTACATCGCTCTCCTGTGCTGGAGATGACGGGAATTCGCGGAATTCCCTCATCTCCAGCGGGCGTGAAGCGAGCCAAGGCACGTCCGCGGCGTAACACCGCAGCGACACTTTCGTGTCGGCTAAAGCCGCGCTCCCCGCCCCGGGGTCTGTGTTTCAGAGAGCACTGGGCAGTGCACAGTAGATAGAGTACAGAAGCAGATGCAGAGCTGTCAAGCCTTCACCTTGCCCAGACGGACGGTCTCGCCGGTGGCGGCAGAGTTGACGATGGCGTCGAGGACTCGGATGGGTTCGAGCATCTGCTGGTCGGTGAGGGGACGCTTGCCGGTACGGAGCATCCGCAGGATGCGCGTGAGGCCGGCGCTATAGCAGTCCGAGATGTCCAGCGCCCCGCCGGCCACGCCCTCCTTGCAGAAGGCCGTGGCATAGAAGCCGTGCTTCGAGTCCGCCAGCAGGTGCAGCGTAGCCGTCCGCCCGTCGCCGTAGGACACGGCGGCGACGGTGTTCTTGCCGCTCTGACGCGCCGCGACTTCCGTGACCCCCGTGCCCATGACCTGCTGCATCGTCTCGACCGCGTGGATGGCGTAGAAATGGATGCCGCCGTACTCGCTCGTGGGGTCCGAGGGGCAACCGAAGACGCCGCTGCGGACGCCGCCCAGCTCGGCGCACTTGCCAATCAGTTCCTGCGTCCCCTTCGCCCAGCGAATGGTCGAGTACGAGGTCAAGAGCACCCTGTTGCGATTGGCGAGCGCCAGAATCCGTTTCGCATCGGCGGCCGAGCAGGCGAGCGGCTTATCTACGAACGCGGGAATGCGCGCCTGGAGGAACGGCTTGACGTAGCGGAGATGCAGCCCGCCGTGGCGGAAGACCACGAAGACGGCATCTACCATGCCGATCATGTCGGTCGGCTTCCTCACGATCGTGGGGATCCGGCCCGCGGCAGCCACCTCCTCATTGCGCTCCGGCACGAGGCCGAAGAGCGCAACCACCTTCGCCCCGCGGATGGCCTTCTGCTCGGGCGTGTCGTTCAGGTTGCACAGTTGCGACAGCGCGATGGCGTGCGAATTGTCGGACCCCACGATGCCGATGCGAATCACGTCGTATCTCCTCAAGGAACGCGGGGCAAGCTCCTTCGTGCGCACAGGTTAGATCGGCGTGGGCCGCGTGTCAAGCGCGGCTGGCCCAACGCGGTTCCCCCGGAATTCGGCTTGACACACCCGTGCGGGCGATCTAGCATAGGAGAGTTCCAATGGCGCCGCACCCGGGGCGGCATGCGCAACGTCCTCGAGGCGGGGCATGGCAAACGTGGAGTTCGAGACCCTGGCCGCGCTGCTGGAGCGCGAGGGTGCGCTGTCGGGCGACCGTGCGCTGCCGCTCTTGCGCGAGGCCACGCGCACGCTCTCGGACGCCCACGCCGCGGCCATCCTGCATTGCGATCTTCGCCCAGGGACACTGCTCGTGGCCGGCGACGGCCGCGTGCTGCTGGCCGAATCGGCTCTCTCGCGCCGGCTGGGCGAGCCTCGCCAGCCCGACACCCCCGCCACCGAGCGGATCGCCTCGCCGCTCTACTACCCGCCCGAGGCGGCTCAGGGCCTGCCGCTCGACGCCCGCACCGACCTCTTCCTCCTCGGGGCCACCTTCTATCACGCCATGACGGGCGCCCCCCCGTTCGATGGGGAAGACCCGGAGGCTCGCGCACTCCAGTACATTCGCCACGACGTGCCCCCGCTCGAGGAGCGCGTGCCCGGCACGCCCGTGCTGCTCAACGTGCTGATGCAGAAACTCCTGCGGCGCAACCCCGACGAGCGTTACCAGAGCGCGGCCGACCTGCTCGACGCCGTCGAGCGCACCGAGCGCATGCTCCAGAAGCGCCAGGAGGCGCGGCGCGCGCCGGCTTCGGCCGGTGCGGCGTCCACCGACACGCCGCGGCACGGCAAGCGCCCGCGCGCCCGGCAGGGCACGGCCGCTGCCGAAGCCCAGGCCGAGCGGCATCCCACCACCCGCCGCGCCGCCGCGAAGGCGCCGCTCTGGCAGTCCAAGCCCATCCTCTACGGCGGAGCCGCAGCGGCCCTGGCCCTGGTCGTCCTCGTCGCGCTGCTGTCGCGCGGCGGCAGCAAGCCTCAGGCCACGAAGCCTCCGGCGGCCCTGAGCACCGCCTCCGCAGTCGCGCCCCCGAGCACGCCGGCGGCCACGGCACGCAAGGAGCCGCCCAAGCCCGTCGTCGAGCCTCCCAAGCCCAAGCCCAAACCAAAGACGAGCACGCCCGCGCCCCCTCGCGAGGAGTACACACCGCCCAAGCCCCAGGATCCGCCCGAGGTGACCCCGAGGCGCTGGAAAGCAGTCCAGGGCGCAGCGGCCGGCACCGAGACCTATGAGGAGTTCCTCAAGCGAACCAAGGGCATCGAAGTCGTGGACTACGAGGACTACGTGGTCAACTGGGAGTATGCCGGCCCCTACCACGATCCCGCCTGCGCGGAGAAGTGCGGCCCCTTCGACAACGAGTTCCCGCCCGAGAAGCCGGGGGAGACGCCCACTTGGGCGCCCATGCCCAAGGGCACCGACGCCGGTCGGCCCTGGCTCTTCAACTTCCGCCAGATCACCGAGATCGCCCAGGTGGCCAGCGAGCGTGCCGCCATCTACCTGCGCACGCGGGTCTATTCGGCCCTGGAGCGCGACGTGCAGATCTGGGCCGGCAGCGACGACTCGATCAAGATCTGGCTCAACGGCCGGATCGTCCACTCGAACCGCCGCGACCGCGCCGTCCGGCCCGACGAGGACAAGCTGGACGTGAAGCTCAAGCAGGGCTGGAACGACCTGATGGTCAAGATCGGCCAGGGCAACGGCGAGTGGGGCTTCTGCTTGCGCTTCCGCACGCGCGACGGCGGGAAGGTCGAGGAACTGCGAGCCGACCCCGCCGGCAAGTAGCCCCTCCCCTCCCCTGCCACGCCACGGCCGCCCAGCCACGGGCGCTTGACAGGTCTCCCGCACCCCTCTACCATATTGCCACCCGGCCGCGCGCCCGTCCCCACGGCTTCGAGCCCCGTTTGCGCATGGACGATGTTTCCTACGAAACCCTGGCGGCGCTGCTCGCGCGGGAGGGGGCGCTTCCCAGCGACCGCGCGATCGCGTTGATGCGGGAGGCCGCGCGCACGCTGGCCGACGCGCACGCCGCCGGCATCCTGCACGGCGACTTGCGGCCCGACACTCTGCTGGTGGCCAGCGACGGCCGCGTGCTGCTGGCCGAGTCGGCCCTTGCGCGGCGTTTCGGCGAGGCCCGCCAGCCCGATACCCCCGCCACCGAGCGCCTCGCCTCGCCGCTCTACTACCCACCCGAGGCGGCCCACGGCCTGCCCCTCGACGCGCGCACCGATCTCTTCCTGCTGGGCGCGACTTTCTACCACGCGATGACGGGCGGCCCGCCCTTCGACGCCGCGGACCCCGAGGCCCGCGCGCTCCGCTACATCCGCCAGGAGGCGCCGCCACTCACCGGCCGCCTGCCGGGCACTCCGGTTGTGCTCAACGTGCTGATGCAGAGGCTCCTGCGGCGCAACCCCGACGAGCGCTACCCCAGCGCCTCCGAACTGCTCGACGCCCTCGAGCGGATCGAGCGCCTGGTTCAGAAGCGCCAGGCGGCCCGCACGGTCGCGCCAGCGGCTCTGCCCCCCGAGGCCGAGCGCCGCCCGCGCACCCAGCGGCTGAGGCCCGGCGCCGCACCACCGAGGACCGAGCCGGTTGAGGATGAGGCGTCTGCCCGCCGGGCGGCCCGCAAGCCGCCCGTCTGGCAGTCCAAGCCCGCCATCTACGGAGCGGCGGCCGCCGCGTTCCTGCTGCTCGTCGCGGTGCTGCTGATCCTGCGCAGCGCAGAGAAGCCGCTGCCAGCGGTGCGCGTGAATCCGCTCGAGGCGCTGCCGGCGCCCATGCCGCCGCCACCGCCCGAGCCGCCGAGGCCCGAGCCCGCGCCGGTCGCCCCGCCCAAGCGGGAACCCGAGCCTCCTCCCCCACCCAAGACGTCGGTTGCGCCCAAGTCACGCCCCCCCAGCCTCGAGGAGCGCCTGGAGGCCATCGAGCGCGAGCGCAAGGAGCGCAAGGGCCGCGGCCTGACCGACGGCGACGATGCCTTCACCTGCCACGCCATTGACGGCACGATCGAGGGCGTCGTGCGTAGCGGGAATCAGGACCAGCCCCATTACGAGGCCCGGGCCGATCGCGACTGCATCGGCTTCTGGAACCCGCAGGACTCTCTGGTGAAGTGGCAGGTGACGATCAAGAGGCCGGGCACCTATCAGGTCGAGATTCTCTTCGCCGCCGAGGACGCAGCGGCGGGGAACGAATACGTCGTCTCGGTCGCGGGGCAGGAGCTGCGCGGCACGGTGCGCCGCACGGCCAACTGGGGCACGTTCGAGACCGACAACCCCGGCGCCGTGACCATCGAGAAGGCAGGCGACGTCACCGTCCTGGTCAAGGCGGGCAGGAAGAAGAGCCCCGGCGCCCCCCTGATGAACCTGCGGGCCGTCAGACTCCGCCGGGTCAATCCTTAGTCGCTCCACGCCCCGAGCCGAACGGGTTGCTGCGCCCGAGGTGGTACAGCCGGGTCTGGGGCGGATTCACCGCGATCCTGATCTCCCCCAAGCCCTCGCCGAGCTTCCGCCGGGCAATGAGGTCCCAGACGGTTGAAGGCTTCGGGAGCTTGATCGCCCGCCGGCCGGGGCGGACGGAGTGAACGGCGAGCGTGCACGAGTCGGCGAAGACGAGGTCGTCGTCCGATTCGCTGTAGATGTGCGTGCCGCTGTAGCGGGCCAGTTCGCGGAGCAGCGGCGCGGGGAGCGGCACAGCGCAGGTGAATACCGACGTCCAGCCCCCCATCTCACGGATGACCAGACCGGCCCCGTCGCGGGCCGTGGGCCACTGGATGCCGCCGAGGCGTCTCACCTCGGGGTCCTCCCGGGGCACGAGGAGTGGGCCATAGGGGAGCGAATCGCCGTAGTCCAAGCGCGACGCGAAGCCCTCTGTAATGGGATGGTCGAAGCGGTCAATGGTGACGAAGCGGGGCGATTCCTTGCGAACGAGTTCCAGGGGGATGCCAGTCAGCTCGATCGCGGACTCGGCGGAGAGGCGGCGGCCATCGGTGATGCCGCTGGCGGGGCCGAAGATGCAGACGTTGCCTTTGCGGAAGACCTTCTCGCGCAGCAACTTCAGGCGGTCGTGTGTCACGTGGAACAAATTCGGGAAGAGGAAGACCTTGTGGCAGGAGGGGAAGTCATCGCGGGCGAGGTCCTCGAACAGATGCAGGCGGAACGGCACGCCGCACCTCGACAGCCCGTAGAGCCGCTGGTGGATGACGGCGAGGTACTGGTAGCCGATGGTGAAGTCTTCGTGGATGACGCTTGAGTCGTCCACCACCATCACGATGCAGGGCACTTCGCGGCGAGGCCAGTTGACCGCGGCTTCATGGACGACGCGGCGGGCAACGAGGACATCCTGGATGCCGTCGTCCATGAAAAAGCTCGGGCCACAGACGTCCATCGGATAGGTGTTGTAGCCGCGGGAGAGCGAGGAGCCGAGGTTGCGCCACAGCCCCGCCTTCGCCTCTTTCATGTCTTTGAGATAGTTCCAGCGGCCCTCCTCTGAGAGGCTGAAGGTGCGCTGGTCTTCTTCCACGAAGAAGAGCTTGCCATGGGCGACGACGGAGTCGCCGATGCCCTCGCCCTCGTAGCCAAAGCCCATGCCGCGATGCAGGTAGTCGTGCGGTGTCACCACCACGTCGAGCTCGGGGAGGTCGAGGAGCTCGGCCATGGCGAACGCGCCGCTCACGGGGTGCATGGCGCCGCCGTGGGTCTGATAGTCGCCGACCCATCGTGCGACGAGGGGCCAGCCGAGGAGGGTCTGCTTGAAGGCGTCAATGCCCGCCAGCTTGTTCGGTGCCGCGCGCTTGACGGCGGAGAGGATGGTGCGGAAGTTGCGCCCGGTCAGCTCGCGCATGTAGAGACAGTAGTCGCGCTCGACCGCGGTCTCCTGTGGCTCGGGCCAGTGGAGGCGGCGGGGGATTCGCTCGAGCTTCTTACCATCGGTCGAGACCTCGCCGTAGCGGGTCTTGCCGCGCTCGTGGAAGTCGCGGTCGTCGGGCACATCGGCTTCGGGGCGGCCATTTCGGCGGAGAAAGGCGCGGAAGCCGGCCTGCATCGCGGGGCTGCGGTCGAAGAGATAGCCGTCGCAGGTGAGCTGGGTCGTGCCCTCGCCGAGGGGATAGACCAGGTAGCCGATCACCCGCTCGCCCCAGGGCTGGCGCTCGCAGAAGCGAACGGTGTTCTCGATGAAGCGGCCGAGCTGCTCGTTGTAGCTGTCGGAGGCGAGCGATGCCTCGTCGTAGACCTTGCCGAAGCTGTTCAGCAGCAGGTCGCCTGGGTGCTTCTCGCGCCAGCGCTTGGGCGGGCTGCTGCCGAAGCGAATCCAGAGCAGCGCGTCGGGCGCGGCCCTGAGCACCTCGTGAACCATCTCGCCAACATAGTGCTCGGCCTCCTCCGGCGTCACGTCGGGGAACACGCCGTCATCCGTCCAGAACGGCGTCGTCCAGTAGTCGTTCTCCACCCCGCCGCGGACGGGCACCATGAAGACCTTGCAGCCGTTGGCGGCGAACTTGGAGATGATCTCGCGTGCGCCCTTCCACTCCATCGCCCCGCAGTAGTTGTAGCAGAACGCTGGAATGGGCTTGCCGGCGCGCATCACCACCGGCTTGCCGCGGAAGGGGACGACGCTGTAGACGGGTGTGTGTCGGGGAATCAGGCGTCTCCTAGCTTGGGGTCATTCCGTGTGCTTGAGTGGTGTTAGGTGTTGGGGGTAAGAGGAAGACGCAAGCAGGAAGCTCTCTCCTCCGTACCCCAACAGCTGACAACCAACACCTAACACCGTCCTACTGGGCGTTGCCCAGTCCGAACGTGAGCCCCTCGGTGATGGGGAACCCATAGTCGTCGCCGAGGCGGAAGTAGAAGGACCAACCCTCCCAACCGCCGATACTGCGGAGGAGGACGGTGTTCTCGCCCTTCTTGAGCGCGACCTTCGTCTTATCCTGGTCGGGCTCGGCAGCGCGGTAGAGGTTGCGTTCGAGGACCTTCTGGCCGTTGAGCCAGACGGCGAGGCACTGGTCGCTCCCCGTGTAGAGCGTGACCTCGCGATCGCGGTCCGAGACGATCCTGGTGTAGGCGAACGCGCACGCGCCGCGGGTGGGCGCCATCAGTTCCGCCAGGCTGACCGGCCCCGGTCCCATCGGCGGCTGGCCGGGCTTGAGCGCCCGCTGCCAGCGGATGGGCACCTCGACCTCTTTGCCGTCCACGCGGTTCATGCCCGCGTACGTCGCCTTGAGGTCAACTCCCTGCTCGGGTGACCATGTGGCCTTCACGCCGGCCCAGAGCCGCTCGTCGTCCTTCACGGCGAAGGGGCCGGCGACGTGCCAGTCATGGAGAAAAAAACCGCGGCCCTCCTTCGCGGCTGCGCCGAGCGCCTCCCGGGCGCGGCGGAGGCGCTCCTCCAGGCCATTGGGCACAGGGCCGTCAGCCAACGGGATTACGAATGCCCGCTTGCCGCCCACGGGCTGGAAGCCCGTGCCAGCCGCAGGCTTGCCGTTCAGCTCGACGCTAGGGGCCGAGCGCGGGCCGAAGACGAGCAGCGCCGTCGCCATGTCGGGCGTGTTCTGGTCACCCTTCACCGCGTAGTCCACAGTCAGCTTGTTCTGCTTCGGTTGGGCGATGACGCGGAGCATGCTCACGCGGCCATCCGCCGTGATGGTCATGCCGCCGGGGACGCTGAGCGACCAGAGGGTGGGCGAGGGAAGCGGGTTGAGGCCGGCGTAGGTGCCGCTGAGCGGCTCGGTCTGGAGGTAGGCCATGCGGCCCGGCTCGCAGGTGAGCACGGCGCCGTTCTTCTCCAGCCGCCCCGTCGTGCCCTGCTGGGTGAGGGTGCTGTCGCGGTCGAGGCCCTTCACCAGATAGGGCCACTTGCCGTTCACGACGCGGTAGGGGAAGCACTGGTCGGTGGGCACGCCCTTGTCGAAGAAGACCTGGTATTCGGGGCGGTAGCCGAACTCGAAAGTGTCGCTGCCGCTCTTGTGGAGGACGTGCAGGGTCTTCTTCTCGGCATCCCAGCGGGTCTTCGTCTCGATTCGGCGCAGGTGGCGCTGGAACGAGCGGAAGCTCTGTTCGGTCTCGTCGCTCACCTCGATGATGAAACCGCCGTAGGCCTGGTCAATCTCCTCCCACGACTTGCCCGACTTGGCGAGCGGCGTGGCTGACCTGTAGTTGTACTGCTGAATGAGGAGCGTGGGCTTGGCCTTGCCGCCGCCCTGAAGCTCCTCCTCGACGCCATCGGCGCTGATGACGACCTCGGCGTCGCGGCCGAGATCGGTCGAGGGCAGCGGGATGAGGCCGACCCAGCTCACGCCGTCCTTCAACGCGATTCGCTGCCCGGCCTTCACAGCCACGGGCAGCCTCTTGATCCGCTCGCCGTCAACGTAGAACTCCCAGGTTGGCGGCGGCTCGAAGGTGAAGAGGGCGATAGTGGTCTGGAGGCTCTTCACCTCGGGCGGCTCCTTGTCCTTCTCGCCCAGGCGGCAGAGCGGGCTGCTGAGGAGGACCATCTTGCTCTTGTGCTGAAGCGTAACCAGGCTGCCGCCCTGCATTGGCACGACGCCGCCGCCCTGGGTGAGGAGCTTCGTGGTGTTCATCCCGTAGCGGACGAGGAGGGTGCCGACCTCTTGGAGCTTCTCGACGGGCGTCTTCGTGCGCTGCCACTGGGCCATGACGGGCACGGAGCCGAAGCGGCCGACGTCGGTGCTCGCCAGGCCATAGTGCTTGCCGAGGTAGCAGCGCTTCCAGAGGGGCGTCTGGGCGAAGTGCCCCCAGTCCTTCTGCGTCACGGTCATCTCGTAGGGCAGCGGCTTCTCGTCCACCATGTTCGCCGCCCACTCTGGCGCCCAGGGGCCGTTGATGGTCTGGAGTGCAATGCGGCCTGCGGGCGCATCAAGATTGAACCGGGGCATGCCGAAGAGGTCCTTGTTGTCGGCGTCGTGCATCGCTCCTCTGCGGGAGAGGGTATGGATGATGTGCTCGAGCCCGCCCTGCGTGGCCCAGAGGAACGAGAGCCCGGTGCGGCCCGAGGTGTTGATGAAGCGCCGCAGGTTCGGGTGCCACGACGAGGTGAGTTCTTCGACGGACTTGGCGAGGATGCTCTGGCCCATCAGGCGATCGAGATGGGTCGGCCCGAAGTCGGCGAACATCTTCTGGCCGCTGAGTGTGATCGAGAAGTAGTAGTGGTCAATGGACTCCTGGGTCGTGCCGTCGTACCAGGCCCAGAGGCGGAGTGGGAGGTGTTCGAGGCCGTGGCGTCCGTCGGCCATCGCCCGCTCGGAGCCGATGATGTGGCCGCCGAGGAGTGCGCCCATCGCGGCCGTGTGGTTGAAGTTCATTGTCGAGATGACGTAGTTGTAGCCGTCGCGGAAGAAGCTCTTGCGGCCACGCCAGTCCTTCGTCGCCTTCCAGTAATCGTCGTTCTTCTGGCTCTGGGCGTGGAAGAACTGGTCGGTCGGGATGTCGGGCATGAGCCAGGCGTCCCAGTACTCGCGGATGCTGTCCAGCACGGGCTCGGGCAGCATGTCGCGGTAGAGATACCAGAGGAGCAGGTCGTCCTGGATGCCCCATCCCTGCCAGAAGCGGGGCGGGATGGAGAGGAGTTCGGCGACGACCTTCGCGTAGTCGGCGGGGTCGCCGGAGAGGAGCTTCTGGCGCCAGGCACCGATGCGGTCGCCCGGGTGGGTGGCCAGGTCGCTCACGCGCTGCCACTGCCAGTCGGGCATCCAGGCCGGTCTCGTGAAGGCGTGCTTAGCCGCCATCGCCTGGAGCTGTTCGGGCGAGGGCAGCATGGCGGTGGGCTTCGTGTCCCGAACATAGCTGTCCCAGGCCAGGAACATCGTGTCCGTGGCCTTGGGGAGTGTGCCTTCGGGCTTGTCGCCTGGGGCGAATGTCACGACGAGGCGGGCGTCCTTGAACGTCAGGCCGTGGCCGCCGGTGGGGTTGGCCCACTCGTAGGCGCTCCACCACTCGTCGTAGCGGAAGTCGTGGGTTTCGAGCTTCTTGAGGAGCAAGCCGCACTGCTCGATGAGGCGGAGGCGTTCGCCCAGGCTCTTGCCGTAGGCGGGGTCGTTGAGCACGCTCGTCACGTCGAGCCGTCCCTCGGGGCACTGGGTGGAAAGCTCGGCGGGGCCGAGGCGGGTCGGGAAGCGGTCCCTCCGCGCGTCGCCCGCACCGTACTTCGTCCAGTAGCCGCCGCCGGCCGCGAAGGCATTGAAGGTCGGCCCCGTCTTGGCGTCGGCCTTCCAGGGCAGGCGGAGCGGCCAGGCCACGATGTGCCACTGGGGCGGGTTCTCCTTCCACTTCTTCTCGCCGAGTCCGTAGCGGCAGATGTAGCCCTTGGGGCTGAGTTCGTAGCCCTCGTAGGTGAGGACAACCTCGGCCTTGGCGATCTTCTGGCCTTTGGCGGCCTCGGCCCAAAGTTTCTCCGCCGCGCCTGGGAAGCGCAGCAACACGGCCCGGTTCGCGGCGTCCACAGTGCGCGCCCCGGGGGCCGGCTTGTCCCAATCGGCCAGGAAGCGGCTGATGCCGGCCGACTCGAAGTTGCTCGTCACCAGTTCGGCCCCGCTGGCCGCCACAATCGCCAGGCTCAGGCAAGCCATCGCCGCGTGCCCCACAGCGCTGCTCATTTCCCAATCCTCTCATAGGCAGGGTAGGCAACCGACGTGCCGTCGGCGTAGTGCCAGATGGCGTCGGACCAGGTCCAGGGGCGGACGGTTTCGGCGGGAAGGTCCTTGTCGTCAATGCGGGTGGCGCCGCCGGCGACGGGAGAGTCCTTGGGTTTGGCCTTGAGCGCCACAGGTTCGCCCTGGCGGAGGTCGCGCAGCTCGATCCAATCGGGCGGTCGGTGCTGGCGGTAGAAGTCGCGGGCGAAGCGGCGCACGGGCGCGATCTCGGCCGCCTCTTTCTCCCAGGGGTTCGGCATGGGGAGGCCGTTGTAGAGCTGGTAGACCTTGTGGACAGCTTCGGCGGTCTTGGGCGGGGCGCCCCAGATGCTGGAGAAGCTGAACATCCAGAGGAAATGCTCATCGCCCTCGCCGACGAGATTGGTGAAACCGGCCTTCCAGCCGAGGGTGCACTCGCCGAAGTTCTTCATGCCGATGTGGTGCATGGTGCGGAACATCCGCCACCAGAAAGGCTGGCACGGCACAGCGCTGTCGGCCTCGCCGTTGAGCATGGGCGCGTAGTCCACACCCGACAGGCCGCCGAAGCCGCCGTCCATGAGGAGCCACCCGAAGCCCAGCCTGCGGCTCATGGCGAGCGTCGGCCACATGATGCGGTCCCACCAGCCCGTGGCCAAGCTCATGGGCGTCCACTGGTAGGGGGTGTTGACGGGCCACGAGCCGTCGCGCTGGCGGCGGACCCAGTGCGTGTTTTCGCGGAAGAGGGGGATGCCGCGCTCGGCGAGGAGGGTGGGCACGTCGGGATAGCGGCAGCAGTCGTAGCCGTAGTAGGCGCGGGCCGTGGGGATGCGGTCGCTGAGCGCGGTAGGCACAGCGGTCTTGACGAATTCGGGGCGGAACCAGAAGCCGGGGTTGAGCCCCGCGGCGCGCAGCTTGTCGCACATGGCCTTGATCTGGGGATTGCAGTCGTGGGTCTCGTCGAGACGATAGGCGTCGTCCACGGTGATCGGCACGGCGTGCCAGAACTCGTGGTAGTTGAAGAAGCCGTCGCACGGGGAGCCTTGCAGGGCCTTGGCCCATTTTTCGGCGTGGGGGGCGGGGCCGCCGTCGCCCTTCGCGCCCCAGTGGGTGCCGGTGACATTGGTCGCGGCCAGCGTGTCCTGCACGCCCATCCGCTCGGAGACGGCGGCGAGGGTTTCACACCGGGCGTTGAGGTAGCGCTGCGGCAGCGGCTGGGTCTTGTCGGCGGTGTAGAGGTACTCGACGGTGTCCACGGCGACCCGCTGGCCCGCCTGGCCGAGGTCCCAGGCGAGACTCGGCCACACGCCGTCGGCGCCCTGCTCGGGATAGCTGGCGGAGTTCTGCGAGGCGTGGTAGTAGAGGCTGCGGGCCGTGATGGTGAGCGAGCCGGCCGGCCAGTCGTAGAAGATGAGCGGCTGGGCCTGAAGGCAGTCCTGGCTCGGATGATACCCGCCGGCGCGGCGGGGCGGCTTGGGACCCTGGAAGTAGACCACGCGGTTACGGTCGCCCGAGAAGTCCACGATCTCGCGGCCCGGCTCGCGGAAGCCGGTGTTGTAGCTCGTGACTCCCTTGCGGGAGCCGCCCGGGCCGAAGCCGTTGTTGAGCATCACCTGGTAGCCATGCTTCCAGGCGCTGGGCACCTCGACCTCGATAAGGCGGGCGAGACCGTGGTAGCGGGTGCCGTGGCGGTCGCGCTCGATCGGCCACCAGGTCTCCCACACGCGCACGAAGACCCAGGCTCGATAGCCCATCATCGTGAGCGGCTGCCAGTAGTGGAACGTCACGCGGTCGCCCTCGGCCTGCGGCGGGAACCAGCGCGGTTGGGCGTCGTGGTGGTAGCGCTCGAGCGGCAGCGTCATCGGGTCGGTGATGTGAGGGTGGGCGGTGCCGGCTTGGGCATCGCGGTAGTCGGGGTTGACGGGCCGCGCGGGCGAGTGGGCGACGTCCTCGCTCGGCTCCACCTGCCTGGCCCCCTGGGGCGGGATGATGAGGGCGAGGCCGCGATTGTCGAAGCGCCCGATGTCGAGGCCGTTCCCAAAGTGCCGCGGGTAGAGCAGATGCTCGCCGTCCCGCGTCTTCCAGTCCACCGGGCGGAAGCGGTCGTAGACCAGTTCCTGGCCGTCGGGGAAGGTGACGCGGACCGGGTGGGCGAGGAGCGGCACGTCCTTGTGGTCGCCGAAGGAGAGTGAATCGCTGCGGTCGGCTTTCGACAGGTTGCCCGTGCGGGCGTCCCACGACCACGCCCGCAGGTCGGAGAGCTTGGCCGTGCCGACGGCTCGGGGCGTGACGGTGACCTCATTGCTCGGCGGCGTGAGGCGGCCGTCATTCAGCACGCCTACAACGGTGAAGCGGTACGTCTGGCCGTTGGTCAGTCCTGCCATGACGCAAGCTGGCTCTGTGAGAACGGGGCCATCGCCTTGAGGCCCTCGCACCCGCCAGCCGACGACCCGCTTGTCCTCGATCTGGGGATTCCACCGCAGGAACGCCTTGCCGTCGCCCGGGTCGGCCATCAGCGCCGTCGGCCCGAGGATGGGCAGCGGCGGCGGCCCCTGCGGCTTCGCCGCGGGCGGGCGAGGCAGGCAACTGGCCACGAACGCAACCGGGAGCAGCAGGAGGAGGCGTTTCATTGTGTGATCCTGAACACTCGGGCGCTCTTGCGGTCAATGTCAATCACCGACACGCCGGCCGACACGCGATACACTTCGCCTGCGCCTCCGATCTCGACGAGGCGGGCGGAGCGCATGCGGCGGAACGCGACAGCGGCATTCACCGCGCGGTCGTGGTGGTTGAGGAGGTAGAGCACCTTCGCTCCGGGGGTCCGATGGAGGACGGCCTCGACGAGGTTGTGCGGTTCCGCCTCGCCGGCCGTGCGCCGCCCCTCGCTGGAGTGCATGGTGGTGACGGGCGGGCACGAGGCCGCGACAACAGGCTGGCCGATCAGTTCAGCCACCAATGCTTTCACCTGGGCGACGACCTGAGGATCTTCCTTGCCCGGCTCGGCGGCGGCAGAGCCGCCCCACCAGATAACCTTGCCTTTGCCGAGCCTGCGGGGTCTGGCGGGCGGGCCGCCGAGGCCGAGGAAGTCGAGCGGCTGGCCCGCCAGGTTGACACGCGGCCAAGTGTGGCTGACGACGAGGACTCCGCCCTTGCGGACGTAGGCGGCCAGGAGCTTGACAGCGCTCTCCTCGATGAATGGCTCAGCGGCGAGCCAGACGAGCTTGTGCTCGGCGAGCTTTTCGGCGGCGTCCGAAATGTCCACGGCCGCGGCGTGGTAGCCGGCCTGGCCCGCGAGGCGGAAGAGGCCCTCGTATTCGGCGACGGCGGCGCCCGCCTTCTCGCCCCAGAGCACGGGCTCGCCCACGTGCAGGTCGTTGTCGGCGCACGGCATCGGGTCGCCCAGGTGGCTGTGCCACATGTAGGGGCGATAGTAGGCGATGGCGAAATCGCTCACGGGCTTCAGCGAGTTCCACTTCTTGAGGCCGCGCGCGACGGCGACGACGTTGCGGAGGGCCTCGTGGTTCTCGCGGCGGTGGCCCATGTGGCTCACGGGCGCGTCGCCCCACGAGTAGCGGTCGTGGAACATGAACCAACTGATCGCCTGGCAGCCGTTGGCCATCGCGGCCAGGCTCATGAACTCGGTGTGGTTGCGCGGCACGCGGTTGCCCTGGAGGTTGACGAACCACCAGCCGCCCATGAACTCGGCCGACCAGGTGACGGGGAGCGTGGCGTTCATCAGCTTGAGCACACGGGCCATCGAGGAGTAGCCGGAGTAGCTCAGCCAGGGGTTGCGGTAGAAGTCGTAGCCCACCAGGCCGCCGGTGCCCTCGGCGAAGCGGGCGAAGTTCGTCGGCACACCCTCGGGGCGGTGGGGGTTGATGTTGGTGTAGTAGCTCACACCGCGCAGGCCGCACTCCTCGTGCATCGCCCGCAGGGTCTTCAGGTACTCGGCCATCAGCCATTCCTTGAAGGCCACCCAGTCGAAGTACCAGCGGAGATTGGCTTCGACGCCCTCCAGCTTTCGCGGCGGCTCGACGTCCTCGAAGGAGGCCACGCGCTGCTTGTAGGGCAGCCTGTCGGGGGAGCCGTAGGTTCTTGCGAGCCACTGGTGATAGAGTCCGCCGCGCCCGACGACGCAGGGATTATAGTCGGCGCCGAAGAAGCTGTCGCGGACGATGTAGCTCACCTCGTTATCGAGGTTGCAGGTGGCGATGGGGCCGCGTTTCGCCGCGGTGAAGTCGCGGGCAACAGCATCCACCGCGGCGAACCAGATGCGCACCTCGTCGAGGTAGGCGGGGTGCAGATAGGACGGCTGCCAGCCCTCTTTGGCCTGGAGCATGTAACCGGGCGCGGGCGCGTTGTCGGCCTGCCAGACCATCATCCCCACGTCGCCTGTCACGATGCGGCGGGGGTGGCCGCCCCAGGCCATCTCGTTGCACACGAAGGGGCCGGGGCGATAGGCGAGCTTGAGCCCGACCTCCTTCACCAGCCCCAGGTAGCCGATCAGGTTGCGGCGCGGATCCGTCGAGCCGTCGAGGTCGAAGTGGCCCTTCTCCACCTCATGCACTTCCCAGGGCACGTAGCTCGAGATGCCGGGCAGCCCCGCATCGGCGGCGGCCTCGAGCACCCTGCGCCAGCACTGCGGATCGAGCCGCCAGTACTGTACTTCGGCAGCAAAGAGGTTGAAGGGTTTGGGCGGTCTGGTCACGGTTTCTCCTCGATGCACCACAGGTGGCCCGTCGTACGCACGTAGAGGCGACCGGCCACGGGGGCCGGTGAGGCCCAGATCGCCTCGCCAAGCTCGTTCTCCGTGAGCTTGCGGAAGGCCCGCTCCGCGGCGACCACGGTGGTCTTGCCCGAGACGTCGGGGAAGTAGACCGCGCCGCCGGCCGCGATGGGCGAGGCCATGCAGCCCCGGCCGTTGAGCTGCCGGCTCCAGAGCAGTTCCCCCGTCCTCGCGTCGAGACAGTGGGCGTCGCGGTGGGCTGAGACGACGAAGAGCAGGCCGTTGGAAAGCACGGGCGAGGCCACGAGTTGGCCCCGACACCTCAGTTCCGTCGCCCACACGGTCGGTTCCTGGCCGCCGCCCAGCTTCGAGAGGCTCAGGGCCTGCACCCGACGAGCGGTCGCGAGGAACACGGTGTCGCCATCGGAGACCGCGCTGGCGACTTGCTCGCTGTGGGTGGCAACCGGGTGGCGCCACACCTCCTGGCCCGACTTGATGTCCAGGGCGCGGAGGAGGTCCTCTTTGCCCACCCCGTCCCACGCCCAGACAAGCAGGAGCTTCCTGCCCTCAACCGTGGCGACCGCTGGCGTTCGGGCCTGGCCTTCGCCGCCCGGCCAGGGGCGAAGGCCCGCTGTCCACACGCGCCTGCCCGTCGCGGCGTCCAGTGCGGCGACGTAGGGCGCATCAGGTTGCGTGCCGGGGATGACAAGCAAGCCATCGCAGAGCAGCGGCGACGCGCCGACACCGTGCACGTCGTCGAACGGCACGTCTCGGCTTGTCCAGAGCATCTTCCCCGACAGATCGGTGCACATGGCGCCGGCGGAGCCGAACCAGGCGATCGCTCGTTCACCGTCGCTGACGGGGGTGGGCGTGGCCGGCGAGTTGCGGTAGCTCATGGGCGGCTGAGGCCCGTGAAGTCCCTCGCGGGTCCACTTGACGGCGCCCGTTTCGCGGTCGAGACAGATGACGGCCCTGGCCAGTTCCTTGCTCACGCCGAGGTAGTTGCGGGTGCTGAACCCCAGGGCACCTGCGAGAACCAGTAGCGCGGCGAGCCACCGCCCGCGTGGGTAGATGCTGGGGAGGCCACAGCCCAACAGGCTGAGCACAAACCACGCCACGCCGCAAATGGTGACGATCGTAGCAGGCGGCAGCATCCGGGCCAGCATGACGCCCCCGGTAACCGTCCCGGCGACAACCATGATTCCCAGGATGATCTGCAAGGACCCCGCCCGCCCTTGCCGCTGCTGCGTTTGGGGCTTGGACTGGCCTTCCAAGAGCACCAAGAGCAGCAGCCCCGCTGCGATGCCCAGTGGGATTGCGGCGGCGTGAAGCGTCGCCGACCCATAGCGGCCGGGCGTGCGCAGATCGAAGTACTCGGGCATCGGACGACCCAGGATGACGAACGAGGAGAACACCAGAGCGACGAAAACAAGCCCCAGCCGCATCTTGTCCCGGGCGGCCAGCGCGAAGCTGCTCAGAATCAAGGAGAGCGAGACCATGTTGGCGGTCAACAACCAGCTCTCCATACGTGCGTCCGTGGAGGGTTCGCCAGCGCCGAAGTCGAAGAAGGCTGCGGTGGCGCACCTGGCGAAGGCGCCCGCAGCGACGCAACAGAGAGCGGCGCCTGCGACCTGGCGTATCGTAGGCCCTGGGCGCCGCAGGAACGCCGCAAAGGCGAATGGCACGCTCCAGGCGAGAACGACAGCAGAGATGCCCCACCAGATGCAAAGCCGAACAACCCTGAGCGCTTCGCCCTCGGCGGCAGCATAGGCGGAGGCAACGAGCACGGAGTCGCCAACGACGATGGGCGAGGAGTGGCCCTTGCCACGGATGGGCGTCTTCCAGCGGATGCACTTCTCAGCGGACCACTGGGTGGGATAGTTGCCTGGCTCCGCGCGGCCCTCGCGCTCCAGGCCACGCCAGCCGGGCCATTCGCCGGCGACTGCGGGGCAGGCCCACACTGCCACGAGGAGCCCAACCAGAGCACAGAGTCGCAGCAAGGCAGCCCCATCACTCGAAACGCTGCGGAAACGACACCCGCCGCCACGGCCAACGGCACGGCATGATACCCGAACGCGCCCACTGAGGCAAGCGTTGCGATCCGCAGGGAACGCCGCTTGACACCCCCGAAGTCCGGATGTAATATGGCCGACGGCGTTTTTCGGGCGCGGGGCGCGCAGCCGAACCCCAGGGAGTGCATTGATGAGCACGCTGGATATTCAGGTCGAACCCCTTCAGGGCGTGGAGAAGGGCGTGGTCGTGCGTCTGGACGGGGCGCTCGACCAGCCGACGCGCGACGCCTTCCTGAGCAAGCTCAAGTCGGTCATCAGCGAAGGCAACACGCGATGTGTCCTGGACATGGAGCGCGTGACCTACGCCAACTCCACCGCCATTGGCGACCTGGTGATCCAGTTCGACCAGTTCCGCGACGCGGGCGGCGAGCTGGTCCTCGTGAACCCCCAGCATCGCGTGCTGGTGATCATCGAGATGGTGGGCGTGAACAGCGTGCTCCCCATCTTCAACACCCTGGAGGAAGCGCGGCAGCACTTGACCCGTCCGCAGGAACGCGCCGCGGCGCCGGCGCCCGAGAAGCGGCCGGCGGCAGAGGCGGCGCCCTCGGCCCCCGGCACCTTCCCGCTGCGGTCGGACTGCTCGACGTGCGGCGTGACGCTGGAGTTCGCGCAGGCCGGCCGCTTCCGCTGCCCGCACTGCGGGGCCGTCTACGGCGTGACACCGGCTGCGCAGGCCATCCCAGGCCGGCCGCGCACCGGCGCCCCCCTGGAACTCACCGTGCCGTGCCAGCCGCGCGTGCTCGAGGCCGTGCAGCGGCTCATCGCCAGCCTGCCCGCCTGGAGCGGCTACACGGACATCGAGCGGGCGCGCC
Source organism: Planctomycetota bacterium (assembly GCA_035384565.1). Classification (NCBI taxonomy): domain Bacteria; kingdom Pseudomonadati; phylum Planctomycetota; species Planctomycetota bacterium. The sequence continues at coordinate 47,121 of DAOOIT010000008.1, forward strand.
TCGAGACCGCCATCGCCGAGGTCTGCACGGTCATTCATCAGAAGGCCTACGAGGGCAACAGCGACGGCACCATCCAGATGCTCGTGCTGTGCCACAAGGATGCCGTGGCCATCCGCCTAGCCGACCACGGCAAGACGCTCAGCCGCGCCGCCTTCCCCACGGCGGTGGACTACATGACCGAGTTCGAGCACCGCCCGCGTCCCGCCCGAGGCAACTACCTGAAGATGACCAAGCGGAGCGGCAGCTAGGGTCCGTCCAGGCCCCGGTTGATTTCCCGCCAGCCGGCTCGTATAGTTGAGATTGGGCCATGGCGGTGTTGCTCACGCGCATCCCTTGAGTACGAAGTGAGGCGGCCCGATGCCGAGCGCGCGGGACGAGGAGTTCATTCGGTTCGCCGTCGCCAGCGGCTACCTGACCGAGGACCAGGCGGGCCAGGCCCTGGCCACGCTCCGCGAGATCGAGGCCCTGGGCGGCTCGGCCGCCGCGCCCGACGTCCTCCTCAAGCGCGGGCTGCTCGACGAGCGCCAAGTCGCCCTCGTTCACCAGGCCATCGCGGCAAGCAAGGTCGCCACCAAAGTGCCGCGCGAGCTGGGCAGCTTCGAGCTCCTCGAGAAGATCGGCCAGGGCGGCATGGGCAGCGTCTTCAAGGCGCGCCAGAAGGAGCTCGGCCGGCTCGTCGCCCTCAAGGTCCTCTCGCCCCGGCTGGCGCGCAACGCCGACTTCGTCGCAGCCTTCCTCCGCGAGGCCCGGTCGGCCGGACGCCTGAGCCACCCCAACATCGTGTCGGCGATAGACGTGGGCGAGAGCCAGGGCTTCTACTACTTTGCCATGGAGTACGCCGAGGGCGACACGCTGGCGAAGCTGATCGCTCGGGAGGGGCCGCTGCCGGAGGCCCGCGCCCTCCAGATCGCGACCGATGTGGCCCGCGCCCTCGACCACGCCCACCAGAAGGGCCTGATCCACCGCGACATCAAGCCCGACAACATCCTCGTCACGCCCGACGGCCGCGTGCGCGTGACCGATTTCGGCCTGGCCAAGGCCATCGGCCAGGGCGCGCCCGACGGCACCGACGACGAGCGCTTCCTCGGCACCCCCGCCTACGTGGCGCCCGAACAGATCCGCTCCGAGCCCGGCATTGACTGCCGCGCCGACATCTTCTCCCTGGGCGTCACCCTCTTCCAGATGCTCACGGGCGAGCTGCCGTTCAAGGGCGCCAACCCAATGGCCATCGCCGCCGCCGTCGTGGCCGAGCCGCTGCCCCCCATCCGCAGCTTGCGGCCCGACGTCTCCGCCGCCACGGCACGCGTGGTCGAGAAGATGACCGCCAAGAACCCCGCCCAGCGTTACGCCACGCCGGCCGAGGTCGTCGCGGCCCTCGAAAGCGCGGCCGCGGCACCGCGTCCCCCGGCGCCCAAGCCGATCGCCCACAAACACGTGGCGCCCAGGCGGCACGCCTCGCACACCGCCACCCACATGGCCGTGGCCGGAGTCTTGCTCGTCCTCATCGCACTCGCCTTCGTCGTCCTGCGCTCGCAGCGCCGCAGGCCCCCCGGCGGCCAGGGCAGCGCACAGGAGAGCAACAGCAGCCTCGTGGTGTCCCCGCCGCCGGCCACCGGGACGCCTGCCGTGGACACGAGCCGGCGCGCGGCGGCGGACCGGCTCCTGCGCGACCTCCTCCGGGCGGTCGAACTCGCCGGCAAGTTCGAAGAGCAGAACCCGCGCGACCTCCTCGGGCTGGCCTCAAAGCTTCAGAACATCCTCGACGAGTTTCCGCCCGCGCGGCGCGCCGAGCTGCCGCGCGAGGGCCTGGACCTCCTGGAGCAGACCGAGACACGCCTCCAGCGCGTGCAGGAGCAGGCGGACAAGGCCGCCTCTGCCGACCTCCAGGACCGCATCCCCCGCGGCACCGCCCTGCTGGAGGAGGGCAAGATCAACGAGGCCCTCGCCCTGCTGGACGCCTTCCCCGCCTCCCTGCGCACCCGCGCCGCAGCCGCGCGGCTCCTCGAGCTCCAGGCCCAGTGGCGCGAGCGCGCCCTCGCCCTCTTCGACGCCCGCGACGCCCAGGGCAAAGACCTGATCGAGAAGGGCCAGCTCGACGAGGCCAAGGCCCTCTACGGCGCCTTCGCCTCCTGCGTGGTGCTCCAGATCGCCTCCCGAGCCAAGGAGGCCCTCACCGCGATTGACGAGGTGCACAGCAAGCGTCTGGTCGAGGCCCGGCGCGCGGCCAGGGCAACCTATGTGAAAGAGGCCAGAACCATCCTCGACCAGTTGGCGGCCCACCAGTTCCGCGAAGCCCGCACCCAGGTGGATGCTGCCGCCGTCAACCCGGCGCTGGCCTCGGTGCGCGAAGAGGTCAAGGACCTACAGCACCTGGTCCGCACCGTCACCGAGGTCTGGACCACCGCAGGCATCGGCCTCCGCAAGCTCAAGCCAGGGGAGAAGATCCGCCTCGGAGGCATCGGCGGCGATGTCGTGGAAGCGGACGAGGAGAAGCTCGTCATGAAGGTCAGTGAGCGCCTCACCATCGCCCGCCGCCTCAGCGACCTTCGTCCTGCCGACGTCCTCGAGTTCGCCCTGCGAGGCTACGGCGCCGCGGGTGCGCAGACGGAGGCCAAGCTTGCCCTCTTCCTCCTCGCCGAGCGCGACTATGAGGGCGCCCGCAAACGTCTCGCCGCCGCGCGCGCCGGCGGCGCCGACGTGGCCCGCGAGACCGCTCTCCTCGACCGTTTCTCGCCCAGGGACTGCGCGACCTGCAAAGGCGCCAAGAGCATCTCCTGCCCCGACTGCGACGGCAAGGGCATCGCCCGCGTGGAACGCCAGGACTGCGATCAATGCGGCGGCAAGGGCGGCGGCCGGTGCGGCTTCTGCCACGGAACCGGCTTCTTGCGATGCGCAAATTGCAATGGCACGGGCAGAGGGCCCCTTGGCCTGCCCTGCAACGAGTGCGGCGGAAACGGGCGGGTCAGGTGCTCGAAATGCAAGGGCGACGGCCACCTCGAATGCTCCAAGTGCAAGGGGACGGGCACCCTCGCCACCACCACGCCCTGCGCCCGCTGCAAAGGCGCCAAGAACATCACCTGCCCCGACTGCGGAGGCAAGGGGACCCTGCCCCCGCCCGACCTCACGTTGCCCACGACCGCCCCGGCCCCGTGACGCGCGCACGGCGTGCGCCTGCGGACACGCAGCCTCTCACGTGTTTTGACAGGGGGAGGGCTTCGCGCTAGGATAGTGATGGTGCAGAGCCAGGCGCGCAACAGCCGGCCTGCGCCAGCGAGGCGCTGGGTCCTTGGCCCTGCGCAGGCGGCGAGTTGCACCACGGAGACGCTCAGCGTGAAACACATCATCTCGGCGCTCGTGCAGAACGAGACGGGCGTGCTGGCACATATTTCCGGCCTGTTCGCCGGACGCGGCTTCAACATTGACAGCCTGACCGTGGGGGAGACCGAGGACCCCGCCGTCTCGCGCATGACCATCGTCGTCGAAGGTGACGAGCAGATTCTCGAACAGGTCGTCAAGCAGCTCCGCAAGGTCATCACCGTGCTCAAGGTGCAGGACTTCTCCGGGCGCGACTACGTCGAGCGCGACCTGATGCTGATCAAGATCAACGCCCCGTCGGGCCGCCGCGGCGAGATCATCGAGCTGGTCACGCTCTTCCGCGGCAGGGTGGTGGACGTGAGCCCGACGGAACTCATGGTCGAGCTCTCCGGCCCCGAGAAGAAGATCGAAGCTTTCGTCGCCCTCGTGCGGCCGTTCGGCATCAAGGAGCTCTGCCGTACGGGGCGCGTGGCCCTGGCTCGCGGCGTTCGCTGACCGCCACCGCGGCCGCGCAGCGAGAGTGAGGCGGGGACCTCACAGGAGGCGAGGATGCTTTCTCCGGGCAGATGCCGCCACAGATCCGGGCCGTTGGTGGCCATTCCGGGGCAGCGACAGCGCACGGCGCACTTCGCCAGCGAGGCCGAGGCCGGCCCGCCGCCGCTCCAGTCCCCCCCAAGGCCACAGGCGCGGCCCGCCGCGGCAGGGCTCAGCCCCCGCCACCAGAAGCTCGCGCTCTGGGCGGGCGGCGCGCTCGTGGTGCTCATCGTGCTGGTCATCCTCCTGGTGTCGCCCCAGCGCGCCCCGCTCGAACTCGTGCCCAAGGGCCAGACCCTCGCCCAGGTGGTGGACGTTCGCCGCTTCCTCAACAGCCCGCTCTACCAGATGCTCGCCGCGGCCAGCCACCCCCTGCTGGCCGCCATCGAAAGCAAGGAGGAGAAGCTGGGCATCAGCCTCCAGCGCGACGTGGCTACCATCATAGACACCGACGACAGCACGATCCTCCTGGGGCGCTTCCGGCCCGAGCGCCTCCGCGACTCCTTTGAGGAAGCCATCGAGGCGCGAGAGAAGGAGATCAACCGCAACCGCCAGGCCCCCGTGCGCCTGCTCATCCAGCAGGCCGAGGTCGAGGGCCACACCTACGCCTTCTGCAACCAGGAGGGCGTGGACTATGCCTTCGCCGCCGCCGGCTCGAGCGTGGTCTGCTTCGGCGACCGGTGGGGCGTGCGGCGGTTCCTGAAGGGCCGCGCCGGCGTGCGGGGACGGGCGCTCGACGACCCGGCCTTCGCCGCCGCCTTCTCGCCCGCGCTGGCGCGCCGAGCCTTCCTCTACCGCCTCGAAAAGCCGGGGGCCAAGATCGTCGCCTCGAAGCTCAAGGACCTCCTCGCCGAGGCCGGCGAAGGGCTTCAGGCCGCCTTCTTCGCCGCGACGGCCGCCGGCAGGAACATCGAGCTCACCATCCGCCTGGCCGCGCGCGATGCCAAGGCCGCCGAGAGGCTCGAAGCCCAGCTCGCCAAGGCCACGGTCCAGGTCGCACTGCGCAAGCTTCTCGGCACCGATGCCGAGGTCCGCATCACCAGGGCCGAAGCCATCGTCGTCCTCGAATCCCTCACGCCCCTCGACGGCTTCGAGGAGATCATCGAGAAGGACAAGAAAGGGCAGAGCGCGAACCTGCTCCTCACCCTGCTGGCGAGTTGAGCAGGGGCTCCCGGTTGCGGATGCCCGATCGCAGGTCGAAGACTGGACGGTGCGCTGCATCGCAAGTTCTCCTGTACCCGCCGCCCAGGCCCTGGTGGCTCCGTGAGTTCGAGGGGATTCGCCGCGATGGCCGAGCCAAGCAAGACGCCTGCCTCCCCTCCCCCCCCGCAGCATCTGCCCTTCCTCACCGTCGTGCTGCTCCTCCTGATCGCGCTCCATGCATTCCAGGGCCCGATCCGTTCGTGGGTCTCGGGGCGCTATCGCGCCCTGGCCGTCTTCGGCCGGGCGCTGGACGTATGCCTGGAGGAGTACGTCGAGCCGCGCCCAGCCTCCGAGCTCGTCCACAGCGCCGTCGAAGGAATGATCGAGGGCCTCCGGGACCGCCACAGCGCCTATCTCTCGCCGCCCGTGCATCGCCGGCTTCAGGAGAACGAGACCGACAAGTATGCCGGCCTCGGCGTTGTCATCGGTCTGACAAAGGACGAGAGGCTCGTCATCAACCAGGTCTTCGACGACTCGCCCGCCGCCCGGGCCGGCCTGCGCGCGGGCGACATCATCCTTTACGCCATCGAGCACGACCCCAACGGCCTCCGGGAGCCGGTCAAGCGCGACTTCAGCACCGTCAAGAACCTCAACCGCACCTCCAACATCCTCCGCGGGGAGAGGGGCAGCAAGGTCACCCTCGGCATCCGCAGGCCGCGCAAGCTGCCCGACCTCAAGGACGCGCCCAAGGCCAAGAACGGCGAGGAGTTCGAGGTCACGATGGTGCGAGGCGAGGTCACGCGGCCGGTCATCGAGTCGCGCCTCCTCGAGCCCGCCATCGGCTACCTGAGCCTGGGCGACTTCCCCGACGGCGCGAGCGAAAGGGTGGCCGACGGCCTGGCCGGCCTGCGCGCCAAGGGCGCACGCGGCTTCGTCTTCGACCTGCGCAACAACGACGGCGGCTTCCTCGACGAGGCCGTGCGCATCGCCGACCTCTTCCTCGCCGACGGCGTCATCGTTTCCACCCAGAACCGCAACCCCGACGAGAACCGAACCTACCACGCCACCCCCGGCGGCACGGCCGAGAACCTGCCATTCGTGGTGCTGGTGAACGCCTTCAGCGCCAGCGCCGCCGAAGTGCTCGCCGGCTGCCTCCAGGATCGCGGCCGTGCGAAACTCGTCGGCACCAGAACCTACGGCAAGGGGGCCGTCAGCAAGCGCTTCCCCCTCGGCGACGGCTCGGGTATCCTCCTGAGCACAGGCAAGTACATCCTCCCCAAGGGGCGCTCTATCGAGGGCACCGGGCTGGAGCCCGACCTCGTCGTCCAGCCCCTGCCTCCCGACGAGCGCGAGAAACTTCGCAAGACCCTCGAGCCGGGAGCCAGGCTACCAGACCCGCAACTCGACGCCGCCGTGAAGCTCCTGCGCGAGCAACTGGGCGAAGCGCCGCACGAGCCTCCCGTCCCGGCAGCCTCCGCCCCATAGACCCGCTCGTCACCCGCCGGCTGGACGCCCGCACCGCGGCCTCGGGCACTACGCGCCCGCCCCCGAATACTGCGCGGCACAGGCCGCCCGAAAGCGCCCGTACTTGTCATCGAGGTACGCTCGCAAGTCCGGCCGCGGCGTGAAGCTCCGCTCGAACCAGACCATGCGCCGAACCGCCTCACTGAGGGAACCCATCGCCGAGGCTGCCGCGAGAAGGGCCGCCCCCTTGGCCGAATGGGCATCCGCGGCGACCCGCAACGGGCGGCCGAGCACGTCGGCACGGAGTTGGAGCCAGACGCCGCTCGCCACGGCACCCCCTGAGGCGAAGAGGGGGTCGCAGACCGGCGCACCCAGCCCGGCCAGGATGTCATAGCCCCATCGCTCGACGAAGGCCACGGCCTCGAGATGCGCGGCATAAAGCTCCGCCTTGCTGCGCGCCTTGCCCTGCACGAAGCCCCGGGCGTCGGGGTCCACGAAGGGGAAGCGCTCGCCGCGTCGCGCGAGCGGATAGAGGAGGAGCGGGTTCGGCAGGTGAGCGCTCACCTTCGCGTCGAGAGCGGCGAGTCGGCTGCCCTTGAACCTCGCCTCGAGGCATTCGCCGCCGACGTTCGAGGCCGCGCCCGGCAGCCAATGCCCTTCGGGGTGTGCGTGGGAGTAGACGCGCCCAAGGGGGTCGCGCAGCAGGGTGCGGCTGACGCCGCGCAGCACGAGCGTGGTGCCCAGGGTCGAGCACCACTGGCCCACGTCGCAGGCGCCCGAGGCCAGGAAGCCGGCCGTGCCATCGGTTGCTCCCGCCACGGCGATGGCCAGGCGCGATAGCCCGGTCTTGTCGGCGGCCTGGGTGGTCAGCCGCGCGATCGGCTCCCCGGGCCGCACCACACGGGGCAGCTTGCCCAGCGGCACCCCCAGGTCGGCGAAGAAGGCGGGCCACCGGCCGTCGGCTACGTCGTAGCCCGTCTTGAGCACATTCGAGGTGTCGCTGACATCGTAGTGGCCGGTCAGGCGGCCCACCAGAAAATCGGCCGCATGGCAGATTCGGGCCGCTGCGGCGAACTTGCCCGGTCGGTGGCGCGCGAGCCAGAGAATCTTGGGCAGCGCAAAGCTGGCCGAGAAGCGCGAGCCGAACTTCTCGGTGTAGACCCTGGCGGTCTCGTTGATCTCCTGGGCCTCGTCGGCGGCCCGGCTGTCGCTGTACATGATGGCGGGTAGCAGCGGCTTGCCCGCGGCGTCGGCCAGCAGCACGGTGCCCGACGTGGAGCTGACCGCGATGCGCCCGAGGGCGTCGCGCCCGTACCCGGCGGCGCTGGCCTGCGCCGAGACGGCTTGTAGGCACTTGACGGCGGCGCGCCACCAGTCCTCCGGCTGCTGCTCGTGCCAGCCGGGCTTCGGCTCGCGCGGCCTGCGGGCGAAGGGCACGCTGGCCTCGGCCGCCACTCGGCCGTCGGCGGCGCAGGCCACGGCCCGCGCCCCCTGAGTTCCCACGTCGAGTCCGATGAACAGCTCCCCTGTCATGGCGGCCCCCCAACGGGCGATTGCCGAAAGGCATCCCTCAGCAGCGGATACAAGGAGCGGAAGAAGGCGTAGCGTTCGTCGTAGCGGGCCACGTTCTCGGCGATTGGGCCGACCATGCGGCCCACGCGGGCGATCCGGGCCGTGGCCTCCTGAAGGCTGGGAAAGACCCCCGTGCCCAGCCCGGCCAGGATGGCGGCGCCGCAGGCCGCGGGCTCGGCCGTCTGCACGGGCGCGAGCGATGCGCCCAGGACATCGGCCAGGACTTGCTGCCACACGAGGCTCTGCGCGCCGCCGCCGGCCGCGATGATCTGCCGGGCCGAGATTCCGATGGAGCGGAAGATCTCGAGCGAGTCGCGCAGGGCGAAGGCCACGCCCTCCATCACGGCGCGCACGAGGTGGCTGCGCTCGTGGCGGAGCGCCAGCCCGAAGAACACGCCCCGGGCGTGCGGGTCCATGTGCGGCGTGCGCTCGCCCAGGAGGTACGGCAGGAAGACCAGCCCTTCGGCCCCCGGCTCCGCCTGGGCGGCTGCCTCGGAGAACGCCGCATAGTCGAGGCCCAGGCCTCCGAAAACGCGGTCGCGCAGCCACCGCAGGCACAGCCCGGCGCTGAGCATGGCGCCCATGATGAACCAACGCCCCGGGGCCGCGTGGCAGAAGGTGTGGGTGCGAAGCTCGGGGTCATGGGATGGCTGGGCCAGCGGGGTGAAGAGCTGGCCGCCGGTGCCGATGGTGGCCAGGAGCGTGCCCGGCTCGATCACGCCGTTGCCCACGGCGCTCACGGGCTGGTCGCCCCCACCCGCCACCACGCACGCGTGAAGGGGGATGCCCGTGTCGCGGGAGGCGTGCCGCGTCACGGTGCCGCAGACCTCGTGTGACTCGCACACGCGCGGTAGCAGGTCGAGGCTCACGCCCACGGCTTGGGCCATCTCGGGCGACCAGCGTCGCCCGGCCACGTCGAAGAGCAGCGTGCTGGCGGCGTCGGTGACGTCGGTGCCCACGTGGCGGGTGAGGCGCAGGCGAATGTAGTCCTTGGGCAGCAACAGGGCGGCCGCGCGCTCGAGTGTCTCGGGCTCGTGACGGTGGAGCCAGCGAACCGTGGCGGCCATGAAGCCCGTGGCGATGGGATTGCCCGTGAGGCGGGCCAGGCGCTCGCGTCCCAGCTCGGCCACCAGTTCCGCCACTTCGGCGCCGCTGCGCCCGTCGGCCCAGATGATCGCGGGGCGGATGGGGAGCCCTTCGCGGTCAATGCATACGGTGCCGTGCATCTGGCCCGAGAGGCCCACGCCGGCGATCTCGGCCGCGGCAACACCGGCGCGGGCGATGGCCTCCTGCGTGGTCTGACACGTGGCGCGCCACCAGGCCTGCGGTTCCTGTTCGGCCCAGCCGACACGCGGCGTGAGGATCGGGTACTCCGCCTGGGCGACCGAACGAACGCGTCCCTCGTCGTCGAGGATGGCGCTCTTGACGCTCTGCGTGCCCAGGTCAATGCCGAGGAGAAAGGGCATGTGGGGCCTCCTGAGGCTCGTGCCGCTGTTACGCTATCGCAAGGCAAGCGAAAGATCAAGCGGCTTGAAGCCCGGGGGCCATCGGAATATAATCCGCTGCGGTCACAGTGGCCGCGGAGACGGGCTCGTGCACGTTGCCTGGCTGATGACTCTGGCGCTGGCCGCGACGCTCGCGGAGCCGCCCCCCGAAAGGCCGGAAGCCGAGTCCCCGGCTCCGTTCGCAGGGCTGCACATCCTCGTGCGCCTGGCGGACGATTTCCTCACGGGCCACGACCTGCGGTATGAGGGCGGGCTGTTCCGCCTGCGGCAGCGCGAGGGCGACGTGGCATTCGCCGAGGAGAGGGTGTTGCAGGTCCAGTTCGTGGACCCTCGTCGCGACGAGTTTCGGGATCCCGTCGGGCTGGCGATCCACGTGGCCCATTTGCGGCGCGGCGCGCCGCTGAAACGTCTGCTGCTCCAGCGCTTCGGCGAGGGGGTGCTCTTGCGGCCCGAGGACCCGTTGGCCGAGACGTTTCACCGGCTGGTGCCGAAGATGTGGCATCCGGACCTGGCGGCGCTGCTGTGCGCCGAGGCGGCGCGGCGCTGTTTCCTCGACCGGCGGCCGAAGGATGCCGTGATGCTCTTCGAGGCGGCGGCCGCGGCCGAGAAGGCGCGGCCCGACCATGCCTTCGTCTATGGCCTCATGCGCGTGGCAGCGCTCGCTGACTTCGCGCGGCCCGACGAGGTGCAGGCCGCCGTCCGCCAACTGGACGCGGCCTACCCGGAGCACCGAAGGGAGATCTTCAGATTCGGTCTGGCCCTGCGCGAGGAACTGCCCGACCGCCCCGGCCCCCCCAGGATGCTCAAGGGCCTCAAGTAGCGGCCCCTCAGAGCCAGGCTTCGATCAGAGCGTCATCGCCCACACGCCGCACAGACCAGTCTCGAGCCTCGAGCGCCTGTGCGACGGTGACCACGCCGTCGCCCTCAACTGGGGTGCGGGCGTCGCGTCCGCCGATCACCTTGGGGGCCACGAAGGCGAGCACCTTGTCTACCACGCCGGCGGCGAGTGCCGCGGCGCACAGCTCGCCGCCCCCCTCCAGGAGCACGTGGGTCATGCGGCGCAGGCCGAGCTCGGCCATCAGGGCGCGCAGGCTCACGCCGCCGCGCTGGGCGGGGAGGACGAGAATCTCCGCGCCCTTGGCCGCCAGGGCGGCGCGCCGCTCGCGTGGCGCCGCCTCGGTGGTGGCCACAATGAGCGGCGCCTCGCCGATGGTCTGCACAAGTTGGCTATAGATCGGCAGGCGGGCCTGGTCGTCGGCGACGATGCGAGCCGGCACGCGCGCGCCGGGCGGGCGCGCCGTGAGCAGCGGGTCGTCGGCCAGTGCGGTGCCCACCCCGATCAGAACGGCGTCGGCCTGGCCGCGCAGGGTATGGACGAGTTCCCGCGCCGGCGCGGAGGAGATCCAGCGCGAGTCGCCGAGGCGGGTGGCCGTCTTGCCGTCGAGGCTCATCGCCCACTTGGCGGTGACGTAGGGGAGGCCGCGCGTGGTGAGCTTCACGAAGGGAGCGTTGAGGCGCTGGGCTGCTGCCTCCAGCAAACCGACCTCGACCTCGATGCCGGCCTGGCGGAGCTGCTCGAGGCCGCGCCCCTGGTTGCGCGGGTCGGGGTCCACCATGGCCGCCACCACGCGGGAGAAGCCGGCAGCCACGATGGCGGGCACGCAGGGCGGCGTCTTGCCGTAATGGGTGCAGGGCTCGAGAGAGACGTACAGGGTGGCACCGCGGCAGGCGTCGCCTGCGGCGGCGATCGCGTTGGGTTCCGCATGGGGGGCGCCGAAGCGCTCGTGGAACCCCTCGCCCACGATGCGGCCGTTGCGCACCACCACCGCACCGACCATCGGGTTGGGTTCCACGCGCCCGCGCCCGCGCTCGGCAAGCTCAAGGGCGCGGCTCATGAATACGGCGGGATCAACGCCCTCACCGGCCATAGTAACCTGAACTGGTAGGAGATCCCCCTAGCAGGCCGCTCAGGGACGACACGGGGGCAGGCGTTACTTTACCGGTCATGTAGTCCAGCTTCCGCTGGACCAGGTCCAGCGGATTCGGAGGGATGACGGCCGAGAAGACCTGCACGGTGCCGGTCACCACGTTGCCCACGCCGCGCCCGACGCCTTGGACGGTGCCGATTGTGGTCCCGTACACGATGTTCCGCTGGAACGACGTCTGGAGCACAGTCACCGGCAACTGGAGGGGCGCGGAGGCCACCTTCCATAGGCCGCCGGCAAAGCGTGTCAGAGGACTATCGCCGGTGGAGCTGGAACCCCTGTCCAGCATGCTATCGGCGATGGGTCACCCCGTGCACGCGGCAGCTTCCGCGCGGGACGCAGGGCCCGCGGCGGCGATCACCGCGAGAACGCCCAGCGCGAGAAGCCAGCGGGTTCTCGTACCCATAGCTCGTCTCCTTGCCTCTCGGGCCGCCCAGAGGCACATGGCGACAGCAAATCGCCAAGAACGCTAACATTATAGCAGCCGCGCGCCAAAGTTCCAGTCAAATCTGCCGGAATTTTCGTTGACGGCGTCGGCGGGCGCCGTCAGGGCCGCGTGATATCCGACGGGGGACGCAGCGGCGGCAAGGCGCGCTCACCCAGCTTCTTGTTGTAGATCGGGAGGACGTCGCTGGGCAGGGGGAACGTCACGACCTCGAGCGCGCCGGCCCCCAGACGCACGATGCCATTGCCCAGCCCCTCGGCGCCGCCGGCGAAGATGCCATAGATCGCGTTGTGCTCTCCCGCCACGCGCAGCATGGTGGCAGGGATTTCCAGGGGTGAGATCACGATGTTGCACACGCCGCGGGTGAGCCGAGATAGCGGGCCCATCCCCGGGAGCCGCGGCGTTTCTGCGCTGGTGGCGGCCTCGCCGGGATGGCCCGCCCCCGGCGGCGTGCCCTCCTCGATGGCCGAAGCAGACGCGGCCAGCAGAAGCGCCGTCACGAGGCCAAGACCGATGGGAGGCCACACCTTCCGGCTCATTTCTGGTCTCCTTGCGTTGCGGGCGGCCCGAGCCTGTCCGACCGAGGCGGAGCGCCGGCCCGCCGGCCGCGCGGCTCCACCGCCCGTATCTTCCACACGGCACCGACCTTCACGACCCAGTAGTCGAAAAGCTCCTCATCGCCCTCGTGGGCAACAACCACCGGGAATCGCAGCCCGCCTTCGGGCGCCGGCTGCGGGGCCTGCCATTCGATGCCAAGCGCTGCTTCGGCCTCGGCCCGGAGCTGCTTGCGGAACCCCTCGGGGCCGAGCCGCGCGAGGTGCGCCTCGCGGGCCGCCAGGGCCTCGCCCGTGAAGCAGCGCAGGTACGCCGCCACGTCCGCCCCGGCCATCGCGCGCCACGAGTCGCTGATCGGGTGCGACTGGGGCATCGAGTCGGGCGTAGGCGCCCCCGCACTCTTGCGCGGCGCTGGCCAGCCCAACGCCATTCCGAGCGCCACCGCCAGCCCCAGGGCCACGGCCCCGAGCAGCAATTGGAGGCGCCAGTCGGCCATCAGCCGATAGGCCCATCCTGCCGTGGCCGCACCCTGGCTCTGCTCCTCCGACATTATAGCAGCCTCTTCCGCGCGTTCCAGTCAATTTCCCCGCGCCTCGATTCTAGCAGGCGCCGCATCGCGGTGCCACAGGGCTTGACGCAGGCGCGGGCGCCTCGTATCCTCGGCGCTCGGAATGCCCCACCACGTGCAGGAGATTCCGATGGGATGCCGCTCCCTGTGGAACGCTCTCGTGGTCGCCCTCGCCGCCCTGCCCTCCTATGGGGCGGCCGGCGATGCGCGCCGCCCGAAGAAACTCATCGCCACAGGCTGGGACCAGCCCGACACGGAGCGCCTCGTGCGCCACCTGGCCGAGATGGAGAAACGCCCCTTCGACGGCGTGGTCGTGGCCGCCGTGGGGTATGCGGACGCGACACGGCGTGTCCCGCTCCGCGCGGCGTTCGCCAAGGAGCCGTGGCAGCGCGACTGGTTCCAGCCCTGCCTCGCCCACCTGAAGGCCTGCAAGTTCTCCCGTTTCACCGACAACTTTCTCATCCTGGGCGCCAACCCGGGCAACGTGGACTGGTTCGACGACGCCGGCTGGGCTCACGTGGCGGAGCACTGGCGCATCGCCGCCTGGCTGGCGAAGCAAGGCGGGCTTAGGGGGTTGCTCTTCGACCCCGAGCCCTACACGCCGCCGCATAATCAGTTTAGCTACACGGCCCAACCCGGCCGCGGCGGGCGCTCGTTCGATGCCTATGCCGCCAAGGCCCGCGAGCGCGGCCGCCAGGTGATGGCCGCCGTCGCAGCGGAGTTCCCCGACGCCGTGCTCTTCTGCTACTTCATGAACGTCGTCGCCTCGACGGCCACGGGCCGCGCCAACCCCAACCGCCTGCTGGCCAGCCATGGCTACGGCCTGCTGCCGGCCTTCGTGGACGGCTGGCTGGACGCGGCGCCGCCCACGGTGACGTTCGTGGACGGCTGCGAGATGGCCTACCTCTACAACAGCGTGGGCCAGTACCTCGAGGCGGCGCTGCTCATCAAAGGCGCCTGCCAGGAACTCGTCTCGCCCGAGAACCGCGCGAAGTATCGCGCCCAGGTGCAGGCGGGCTTCGGCCTCTACCTCGACGCCTATTGGAACCCGCCCACTTCGCCGTGGCACGTGGACGGCCTGGGCGGCTCGCGCGTGGACCGGCTGCGCGCCAACGCCCGCACCGCGCTGCGCGTGGCCGACGAATACGTGTGGGTCTACGGCGAGCAGTTCCGCTGGTGGCCCACGCCGAACCAGCGCGTGAAGGAGGAAACCTGGCCCGAGGCCCTGCCCGGCTGCGAGGCCGCCCTGCGCTTCGCACGCGACCCGCTCGACTACGCCCGCACCCAGATGGCCGAGCTCCAAGCCGCGGGCAAGCTGGCGAACCTGGCCCGTAACGCCGACTTCGCCGCCGAAAGGGCTCTGTCGTTCGAGGGCGCACAGGTCGAATGGAAGGAAGGCCGCCCCCCCGCCGGCTGGAGCGCCTGGCAACACGAGGGGTCGAAGGGCACGTTCACCTGGGACCGCGGGGTGGGCAAAGGCTCGGCCAGGGCGGCCGGCGTGGCCAACGGCTGTTTCCTCCAGGCCTGTGCCGTGAGGCCGGGCGAACGCTACGCGGTGGGCGCCCTCTGCCGCCTCCAGGGCCAGGGCGAGGCCTGGCTTCGCGTGCGGTGGCAAACGGCCGAGGGCAGATGGACGGCGGAGGCCCTGGATGTGCTCATCCCCTGCGAGGCGCCGCGGGACCGCTGGGGCGAGATGCTCGGCGTAGTGGAGGTGCCTGAAGGCGTGGGGCGCCTGCTCGTGTTGTTGGGCATTGCCGACCAGGCGGCGAGCGACGATGTCGCCTGGTTCGATGAGGTGCGGGTGCACAGGCTCGAGTGACGGGGCCGTCGGCTACCGCGTCTCAGCCTGACGGCTGGTGAGGGTCACCTGCACCTTGAAGGTCGCGCCCATCTGCACCTGGCCGTCGAGGAGCACGAGTACGCCTGTCGCCTTGTCCACATAGAGGTCGGCGTGGCCGGTGAGGCCGAAGGGGCCTTCGGCCTCTTCGGCGGCCTCCTTAGCCTCGGCGCTGATAGGTGTGGCGTCGAAGCCGACCTTCACGCACTGGAACTGGCCTGCGGGCACTTCGATGGCCCTCTCTTCTATACCGCGGATCGCCACGTCCCACATGGATTCGTTGTTGAGGACGCGGATGCGTTGCGGCGGGGCGCCGGGCGTGAGGTCGAAGCCTCGGGCGATGTAGCAGGCGGCGATGACGTGCCAGGCGTCGCGCGCGCCGGGCTGGCGGAAGGCCTCCTTGAGATTCCAGATGCGGTGCTCCATCTTATCGCAGCGCTTGTCGGAGCAGTGAATCCTCGTGCCGTCGGCGCGCGTGACCAGGTGTTGGGGGTCGCGGCAGCCCCTCCCTTTGCAGTGGTCGTGGCGATGATAGTCCACGCCCTCGGGCGTCCAGACGAAGCGGCGGTGCTTGTAGGATGGCTTAGTGCGGACGTCGTGGGCTTCAAGCTGGGCGAGGTCGTTTTCGCGCAGGCGCGAGACGATGGCGGATTCCACCGTGTAGCCGGGCACGCCGCCCTTCGATTCGGCCGCGATCACGATCTGGCGCCCGTCCCTCGTGTCCTCGTGGAACAGCTTCATCGTCACCGTGCCGAGGTTGAAGCGGAGCGCGGCCTCGGCGCTGAAGGTGTAGGTGAGCGTCTCGCTCTTGAGGCCGCGCAGCGGGTGCTTCGCGAGCCAGGCGGGGTCGCGGGTGAGGGAGAGTGCGCCCGTATGCGAGTCCCAGGTGAACGCTTGCCACCCTATCCCCTCGGCCACGGTCTGCCAAAGGGGGCCATCAGGCTTGCGCGACGCGATGAGGATGCCGCCCTCCCGCTCCGTCACCCACCGCTGGATATCCGCCGGATCGTCAAGCAGGCTGTAGGTCCAGTCCAGATAGAACGCCAGTGGAGCCGGGACATGGCCGACGAAGGCGACAGGCTTGCCGAGACGCCTCACTCCGGCGATCCGGTCTCTGAGATCACTCCCCCGCGCCCAGTGAAGATGGGAGTCCGTGGAATGAACGAGCCAGAGAACGGCCACGGCTGCCGGCGCCGCATGCCCAATCCTCGAGAAGGCGCACGCGAGCAGAGCCAAGCCCGCGAGCACCCCGGGGACGAAGACCCACCAGTGCCCTTCCGACCCGCTGGCCGGAACCGCGGAGTAGACGAGGATGGACACAACGAGCACGCCGCCCAGGACAAGCACCGCCTGGGTCGCCCTCTTGGCCAGCGCGCCCAGTTCCTGGCGGGAGAACTGCGCGAGGAGGCGCCCGGCGGCGACGGCGACGAATGGAACCACGGTGAGGAGGTGCCGCGGCTCCCTGGAACTGGAGAGCGCCAGCCAAGCCAGCGCGGCCCCGCCGAGTAGGAGCGCCGGGTTGGAGCCTGCCTCGCGCCGCCGCCCGCGCCAAAGGCCGTGCAGCCCCGCGCTCGGCACCAGCACGAGCCACGGGAGGCAGAGGGTCGCAAGGCGCGCGAGGTCCTTGTGCCAGCCGAACGCCTGGCCGGGCGGCTGAAGGTGACGCAGCACGTGCTCGCGCCAGAGCGCGCGCAATGGCTCGACCGAACCCGTGGTGGCGCTGGCGGCGAGCGGCAATGCGAGAAACACAACAACGGAGACGAGGAACGCAATGGCCACCGTCTTGCCCGGCCGAAGCCAGGCCCACTCCATCGCCATCGCAGACAGAACGAGAACACTAGCGACCACCACGCCGTATGCCTCGCGCGCGCCCAAGCTGGCCGCGATGCCCAGCAAGAGGCCCAGGGCGGGGAGCCAGCGGCGATTGCCGTCGGCCCGGTGTCTCACGAAGTACCACAGGCACCACAGGATCGTGGCGGCCTGGGCCATTTCGGCGGTGCCGTGGCGGCCGAAGCAGAGGAAGCCGTAGCTCGTGGCCAGCGCGCCGGCGGACAGCAACGCCGTCAGGCCATCGTGCCAGCGGCGTGCCAGGTCCCATGTGAGGAACAGCAGCGCCAATGCCCACAGCGTCGAGGGCAGCCGCGCGGCGAGTTCGCTCACGAATGGCTTATGCCTGCTCAAGAGGAACTCGCCCGCCGCGAAGGGCACGGATTGCCAGTAGACGAGGGCCGACTTCTCGCAGGCGAACGGCTTGCCGGGCATCGGCCAGAGCCATTGGCCGGTGCGCAGAATGTGGCGGGCGACGATGGCGGAGCGCGCCTCGGCCTCATCGAGGGGTTCGGCGCCCAAGTGCACGAGCAGCAGGAGAGCTGCGGCGGCGAAGACGAGGAGGATGGGCAGGGCTCTGCGCACTGGGGACACCTGTCCCGTCGGACTTGTCGGACTGGTCAGACCGGTCGGACCTGTGCCAGGCGCTGCCCTCACAGCATCGGCCTGGCGCGCCGGACGAGCTGCACGGCGAAGCCCCAGGGGTCGCGCACGATGGCGATCTCGTCGCCCGTGGGCAACACGTTGGGCGCGGTGGCAGCCGTGGCCCCGGCGGCCAGGAACCGGCGATAGTCGCCGGGCACGTCGCCGCTCGTGAAGGCCAGGTGCAGCACGAGCGGGTCAATCGCCCAGTAGTCGGGCACGGGAACCGCAGGGTTGCGGTAGACCTCGAGCATGACGCGGCCCGCCGAATCGGCGAGGAAGCGGACGGGCACGGGCTGGTCCTTGGCCAACACGACACGCAGGCCGAGGTGGGCGACATACCAGTCGGCCATCGCCGCCGGCTCGGGCACGTTGAGGCCGAGATGCTCGATCACCATCAGTTGGCCTTTACGTCGAAGCAGTAGAGGTTGGTGTCGTAACGCAGGTAGAGCCGTCCGCCGACGACAACGGGATGCGCCCAGCTCGGGCCGCTGCCCTGCACGCGCACGCGGCCTTTGACCTCCATGCCTTGCGGCGAGCAGGTGGCGAGGGCCGCCTGGCCGCCGTTCTCGCCGAAGAGGTAGAGCATGCCGTCGGCCCAGCACAGGCTGCCCTTGCCCACGCCCTGCTCGGACCACATCCGCTTGCCGGTCTTGAGGTCGAGGCAGGCCCAGCCGCCCTCGTGGTTGCCGTAGATGTAGCCCTTCTCGATCACGTAGCCGCCGTGGTGGCAGACCATCTCGCGGGTGGTCCAGGCCTGGCGGGCCGACACGCCCTTGTCGCTGGCCGTGACCTTCAGGCAGATGCCGCCTTTGCCATAGCCGTTGGACCAGAAGACGTAGCCGTCCTCGAACGCCGGCGTCGGGCAGTTGGCCGTGTTGTCCTTGCTCCAGGGGTTGGAGAAGAGAACGGCGCCGGTGCGGGCATTCACGCAGAGCAGCCCGCCACGGGTGCCGGCGAAGACGAGATGGCCGCCCTCGTAGGGCACGCCGAGGCACGAGCCGTACTCGGCGCCGGCGTCGAAGCCCTTGCTCATCCACTTGACGGCGCCGGTCTCCTTGTCGAGCGCGACCAGGCAGTTCTTGCCCCCGGGCTTCACGATGGCGAGCGTGCGGTAGATGAGCACCGACTCGGCATAGCCCCAGCCGGGCACGTCGCCGCCGAAGTCGCGCACCAGGTGTTTGCTCCAGATTCTCTTGCCCGTCTTGGCGTCGAGACAGGCCACGAGGCCGGCGGCGGTTTCGAGGTAGAGCTTGCCGCCGTCAATCGTGGGCGTGGCGCGGGCGCCGGGGTGGTCGCCGCGCCAGGCGGGCTCGACATCCACGTGCCATTTCTCCTTGCCGTCGAGGTCGAAGGCGAAGAGGCGCAGGGCGCCCTGGGCGTCGCCCGTGATGTACACCAGGCCGCCGGCCACGGCGACGCTGGAGTAGCCCTTGCCAATGTCGTCGGCCTTCCAGAGCAGCTTCGGCCCGTCGGAGGGCCATTCCTTGAGGAGGCCCTTGTCGGGCGACTTGCCGTCGCGGTTCGGCCCGCGCCAGCCGGGCCATTCGGGCTCGGCGGCCGCGGCGGCGAACGCCGCCACGCCGGCCACCCCCAGCGCCGCCATCAGGGCCCCCAGCCTCGCTCGCCGCATGCGGTGCTCCTTCTTCCGTGGTACTCTCACCCCTCAGTACGCATTCTGCCACACAAGGGCGGGGAATGCAACCGGCGGGCGTGTCGCCCTTGACTCGGCGCACACAGCATGGTTGACTGGCGGACGGCGGGAGGCGAAGGGGAGCCGGCCGATGAAGGCACTGGTCACGGGCGCCACGGGCTTCGTGGGGAGCCATCTGGCCGAGCGGCTGTGCGCCGAAGGTGTGGAGACCCTGTGCCTCGTGCGGGGCACGAGCCGCCTCGAGTGGCTCGAAGGGCTGCCCGTCCGGAAGGTGGTCGGCTCGCTCGAGAGGCCCGAGGCGCTGCCGCTGGGCGAGGTGGACTGCGTGTTCCACGTGGCCGGCGTGACGCGCGAGCGCACGGCGGCGGCGTACCTGGCGGCGAACGCGGAGCCGACGCGGCGGCTCGTCGAGGCGGCGGCACGGGCGAACCCGCGCCTGAGGCGTTTCGTCTACGTGAGCAGCCTGGCCGCGGCGGGGCCCACGCCGGCCGAGGCGCCGCTCGACGAGTCGGCCGAGCCGCATCCCCTGCCCGGCTACGGCGCGTGCAAGCTGGCGGCCGAGCGGGCCGTGCTAGCGATGCGCGAGCGAATCCCGGTGGCCATCGTGCGGCCGCCCGCGGTCTACGGGCCCCGCGACCCGAACTTCGTGACGCTGTTCCGCACGGCACAGCGCTGGCGGCTGGTGCCTGTGATCGGCAGCCCGGCCAAGCAGTTGACCCTGGTGCACGCGGCCGACCTGGCCGAGGGCATCTGGCTGGCAGGCACGCGCGAGGCAGCGGTCGGCCAGACCTATTACGTGGGCAGCGGCACGCACACGTGGCGCGAGATTGCCGCGGCGCTGAGCGCGGCGCTGGGGCAGCGGCTGCGCATCCTGCGGATGCCGGGCCTCATCGCGCGCCTCGCCGGCGAGATCGGCGAGCTGAAATGGACGCTGACGGGCAAGCCGCAGATCGTGAGCCGTCGGAAGATTCGCGACGCCCTTCAGCCACGGTGGACCTGCTCCTGGGCCAAGGCCGAGCGCGAGCTGGGCTATGCGCCGAAGAGAGGGCTGGCGGAGGGGATGAGGGAGACGGCACGGTGGTACGCGGAGCATGGATGGATGGGGTCGCGTGGGACGTGATGCGTGAGAAGACAGGGAGCAGAGGCGCCTACCGCGGCTGCGCAGCGTTCGAGATGGCCAGCAGTTCGTCCACCATTTCCTGCGTGCGAGCCACGCGGGGAATCTTGTGCTGCCCGCCGAGCTGGCCGTGGCGCCGCGCCCACTCGTAGAAGGTGCCGGGCGCCAGGAGGGTGAGGACGGGCGGCCGCATGGCGTAGCCGCGGTCGCGATGGATTTTGTAGTCGAGGTTCTTCTCGATCAGGCTGGCGTCCACCCGAGCGATCCACTCGTCGGGGGTCGGCGGGGCGCCGTCGAACTCGACCAGCCAGTGATGCGCGCCGCTGGGGTCGGCGGCGGTGGGCAGGATCGTGGAGACGGTGTACTCGCGCACCGTGGCGCCCGTGGCGAGGCAGGCGGCGGCCACCGCGGCCTCGAGTTCGCCGCCGATGACGTGCTCGCCCAGGGCGTTGAGGGTGAGCCGGGTGCGGCCCGAGACGACGAGCTTCGGCGGGCCGAGCGCCGTGAACCGCACGAGGTCGCCCACGTCGTAGGCCCAGATGCCCGAGCACGTGCTGAGCAGCACCGCGTAGTCCTGGCCGGTCTCCACCTGGTCCAGCGTGAGCCGCGTGGGCTGCGGGCGGCCGAGCTCGGCCACGGGCACGAACTCGTAGAAGGCCCCGACGTCCACCTCCATGAGCATCGCCGGGTCGGCCTGGTCGCACTGGATGGCGGTCATGCCGGCCTCGGAAGACGAATAGGTGTCCACGTAGGCGATGGACCTGCCGACCAACTCGCGGAACTGCGCGCGGTAGGGTTCGAAGGCCATGCCGAAGTGGATGAAGACGCGCAGGCCCGGCCACACGTCGGCCACCGTGCGCACGTGGGGCCCGAGCTCCTCGCGCCCGAGGTCAATCAGGCGGCGGAAGAGGAAGAGGGTCCACGACGGCAGCCCCACGAGCGTGGTGATCGGGCTGCGCAGGTAGCGCTGGGCCACGGCCTCGACCTTCTGCTCCCAGTCGGGGATGCTCGCGATGTCGGGCTCCGGCAGGCGGTAGCGGCGCGCGAGGCGCGGAATGTGCAGGGCCGTGATGCCGCTGGCGTCGCCCTGGAGGCACTGGCCGCGCGGCTCGAGCTTGGGCGAGCCGCCGAAGTAGAGCGTCTTGCCGCGCAAGACGTCGGCCTGGGGCGCCTGGCGGGCGACCAGCCCCATCAGCGTGAGGCCCGAACGGAAGTTGGCGCGGATCGCCTCGCGCGAGACGGGCAGGGCCTTGCACGTCTCGGCCGTGGTGCCCGACGAGAGCGCGAAGAAGCGGATGTGGCCGGGCCAGCACACGTCGCGGGCGCCGTCGAACGCCGTGTGCCACAGGGGCGCCATCTCCTCGTAGCCGCACACGGGCACGGCGCGCTGGAAGTCGGCCACGGAGCGGATGGCCGCGTAGCCGTGCGCGCGGCCCCACTCGGTGTCGGCCGCCCGTCGCACCAGGCGCAGCAGCAGCTGCTCCTGGGCAACGGCAGGGTTGGCCAGGGCCTGCGCGGCCTGGCGCAGCCGACGCTGCATGGCCCGGCGAATGAACCAGTTGATCGCGCCCATCGGGTGCGGCCTCACTACGCGGCGGCGGATTCGGCTGCGATGATAGCACCCCCGGTGTTTTTTGCAACTCGCTTTGCGTCCGGCGGCCCCGATGTGTATCATAGGGCTTCCTGGAGGTGGACCTGAGGCCCCTGGATAGGAGGGCTCAGCAGCGGTGGCCGACATTTTTGACCGGTGCATGCGCTTCCGCGAGGAGCAGCGTATCGCGGCCCAGGAGGACCTGCCGATCGTCGAGCGGGTCATCTTCGGCGTCTCGCCCACGGAGAATGCCGGGCCGTGGATCGAGGCCAACGGCCGGCGCATGCTCCAGTTCAGCACCAACGACTACCTGGGCATGAGCGTGCACCCCGAGGTGCGCGCCGTGGCCGCCGAGTATGCGGCCCGCTACGGCATCAGCGCCCCCATGGGCGCCCGGCCGCTCACCGGCACCATCGAGCTCCACCTGGAGTTCGAGCGCCGGATCGCCGACTTCAAGCGCACCGAGGCCGCCCTCAGCTTCACCATGGGCGCCGGCGCCATGATCGGCGCCATCGCCTGCCTCGCGCGGCAGGGCGACCTGCTCATCATGGACCAGCTCGCCCACGCCAGCCTCGTGTGCGGCGGCAAGATCTCGGGCGCCAGCATCAAGTTCTTCCGCCACAACGACCCCGAGAACCTCGAGCGCGTGCTCAAGCGCTCCGACCCCGCCCGCCCGAAGCTGATCGTGGTGGACGGCGTGTACAGCATGAACGGCGACATCGCCCCGCTGCGCGAGATCTGCGACCTCAAGGAGCGCTACGGGGCTCGGCTGTTCATGGACGACGCCCACGGCCACGGCGTGTGCGGCGACCACGGGCGCGGCGCGGCCGAGATGCTGGGCGTGGAGGAGCGCATTGACCTGCACGCCGGCACCTTCTCGAAGGCCTTCGGCACCTACGGCGGCTTCATCGCCGGCCCCAAGGAGGTGGTCTTCTACGTCCGATGCCTCGCCCCCACCATCCTCTTCACCAAGGCCGCGCCCGCCTGCGTCGTCGCCGCCACGATGAAGTCTCTCGAACTCGTCCGCAAGGCCAACGACCGCCGCAAGAGGGTCTGGGACAATGCCCGTTACCTCCAGGGCCTGCTGCGCGAGCGCGGCTTCGAGGTGGGCGACACGCAGACCCCCATCACCCCCATCCGCCTGGGCGACCACTGCGCGGTGCACTGCGCC
Organism: Planctomycetota bacterium; assembly: GCA_035384565.1. Lineage (NCBI taxonomy): Bacteria > Pseudomonadati > Planctomycetota > Planctomycetota bacterium. The sequence goes on from DAOOIT010000008.1 coordinate 70,046, forward strand.
GACATCCTGCGCCGCAAGCACGGCGTGTGGGTCTCGGCCGTGGTCTACCCTGCCGTGCGCCGCGGCAACGGAATCATCCGCGCCATCCCCACCGCGCTCCACACGCACGAGGACGTGGACTACCTGGTGAACTCCCTCGAGGCCGCGCGGGCCGAGGTCCAGGCCATGGGCAAGCCGCCCGTCGCCGCGGCGGCCGAGTAGCCGCAGCCTCGCGAGGACCGGCCCGTGGACGGCCTGTTTGACCCTCTGAGCTACGAGAACCTCGCTAAGAGTGTGGTCGCGGCGCTGATGGAGCGCGCGCCCGAACCGCTGCCTCCCCACAAGGAGTTCCCGGGGCCGGGCGTCTACGCCGTCTACTACACCGGCGACTTCCCCGCCTATCAGCCCCTGGCGGCGCGCGAGTGTCACCGGCCCATCTACGTGGGCAAAGCCGCCCCGCCCGGCGGCCGCAAGGGCCTCGCGCCGCCCGGCGCCCACGAGGCCCCCCTCCATCGCCGCCTCTGCGACCACGCCAAGTCGCTCGCCCAGGCCGAGAACCTGCGGCTGGCCGACTTCCTGTGCCGCTACCTCGTCGTGGTGCCCGTGTGGGTCACGCTCGCCGAGCGGTTCCTCGTGACCCACTACAGGCCGCTGTGGAACACGGTGGTAGACGGTTTCGGGAACCACCCGCCCGGCTCGGGCCGGAGCCGCATGCGGCGCCCGCGGTGGGACATCCTGCACCCCGGCCGCCCGTGGGCCGCGGGCCTCGAGGCCGCCGAGTCGGCCGCCGACGTGCTCCGGGAGGTCGCCGCCTGCCTGCATGCCGCCCCCGGGAGGCCCCCCGTCGGCGGCGCCGCGCAAGCCTGGCTGTTCTGAGATCGCTCCTGAAGCTGCTATCGCCGCCGCTTCGCGGGAACGGCCCGCAGCTCCAGCGCCGTCTCGTACAGCTCCACCGGCCCGCGCGCGTTGCCCACACGCACCGACGAGCGGATGATGCTGGAGCCGGTGCGCTTACGGCGCACGGGGTGAAACTCCACCGTCTCGAACCCGCAGCCCTCCGCGATCTGCGCGAAGTAGCGGTCGGTCCTGAACTCGATGCCCTGGAGGATGTTGTTGCCGATGACGACCACGGCGGTGCCCCCGGGCCGCATCACGTGGCGCGCGGCGCGGCAGAAAGCCAGGCAATCGTTGAAGTAAGCCGCGGCATAGTTGGCCCAGCCGCTCCCGCCGTAGATGCCCTTCTCGGGGTGCAGCCGGCGCAACTCGTCGAGCTGCTCGGCCAACTCGTCGCAGCAAGCCTCCAGCGCGATGGGGGCCGCGCCGCGCACGGTCTGCCAGAACTTGCCGAAACTCAACTGCTCCATCTCGGCGAGCCGCGCGCGCCGCTCGACCAGCCCGAGCCAGAACAGGTGCGGGCGGGTGTTCCGCACGTAGTGGTAGTTGTTGAGGTACGGCGGCGAAGTGATCAGGAAGGCCACGCTGTCGGGCGGCACCCGGCGGTAGCCCGCGAGGAATGATTCGCAATGGACCCGCGCCTCGGGCCGCCGCCCGAGCGTGCGGGCGTGGAGCTGCACCTGGGCGACGTCGGTGGCCATCTCGTCGAGCTTCGCCGCCACCGCCCCGGCCACGTCGGCGTCCAGGATGTCCTCCTTGCCTGCCGACGCCCGGCGGCCCAGGCTCGGCTCGTACGAGTAATTGGAGAAGCTCACCATCACCGCACCCAGCGCCACGCGGAACACGTCGGCCACCCAGGCCTCCGGGCGCTCGGCGATGAAGTCCAGCGCGTGCAACACCTTGCGTTCGACGGCGGGGCTGAAGAACGGCGCGCGGCTGCGGAACTCTGCCGGCGGGCGGCTGCGCGGCGCGCGGCGCGCGCGCCCGGCCATGTGCTCGCGGAAGGCGCCGATGGCACCCCGCAGCACGCCCAAGTCGTAGCCGAGGCACGAGACCTTGGCCCGGCAGGCTAGAGCCGCATAGGGGTTGATCTCGAAGCCGATGCTGTCGTAGCCGCGGTCCATCGCCTCCACCAGCGTGGTGCCCACGCCCGCGAAGGGGTCGAGCACCGTCACCTCGGCCGGGTCGCGCTCGCTCGCGGCCTCGAGCACGCCGCCCACGAACGACGCCGAGAAGCCGGCGATCCAAGGCACCCAGCGGTGCAGCGGCTGCGAGCGGTTCTTCGTGAACGCCGTGTCGCCGAAGCCTGTCCTCCCGGCGCCGCCCTCGGCCACAAGCGGCGGCGGTTCGACAGGCCTCACGGAATACGCCTCCGAGGGGGCGGGACCCGCCGAGGCCGGTTCCCGCTGCGCCAGCCAGCCCTCCAAGGCCGCCCGCAGAAACCGCCAGGCACGCCCGACCTTCTGAGCCGGCACCCTGCCCGACGAGGCCAGTTCGCGGAGCGTCTTCTCGCTCACCCGCACGAACCGCGCGGCCTCGGCCAGCGTGAACACCCCACTGCTGTTGTCTTCCGTCATAGTCGCCTAACTTCCGTTATCTACCGGCAACATACCATACGGATTCGCGGAGGCCTGTCAAGGCCGCATGCGGAATCCGGGGCCATTTGACATCGGAGCGCACCCCGGATAGACTGCCGCCGAGCGCCTGGAAGGGGTCGCGCATGTCCGATGCTATCGAGGTCCGCCCCGTCGCCAACCGCCGCGAGCGCAGGGCCTTCCTGCGCCTGCCGTGGGAGATCTACTGCGGCGACCCCAACTGGGTGCCCCCGCTCCTGTCGAGCGTGGACCACATGCTGGACCCGCGACGCAACCCCTTCTACGAGCACGCCGAGAGCCGCCTCTATCTGGCCTGGCGCGGAGGGCGCCCCGTGGGGCGCATCGTTGCCACGGTGAACCACCTGCACAACGAGCGCTACCACGACGGGGCCGGCTTCTGGGGCTTCTTCGAGGCCGAGGAGGACCCCGCCGTTGCCCAGGCCCTCCTGGACCGGGCGGCCGAGGACCTCCGCTCGCGCGGCCTCGCCTCAATGCGCGGCCCGTTCAACCCCTCGATCAACGCCGAGTGCGGCGTGCTCATCGAGGGCTTCGACCGCCCGCCGTCGCTCCTGATGCCCTACAATCCGCCTTACTACCCCGACGTCATCCAGCGCGCGGGCCACACCAAGCACAAGGACCTGCTGGCCTATTACCTCGACCAGGACATGATCGCCCCCGGCACAGAGGCCCGCGAACGCATGGAGCGCATCGAGGCCCTCGTGCGGCGCCGCAATCCCGAGCTGACCATCCGCACGATTGATATGACGCGCTTCGAGGACGAGGTGCTGGCCCTGGGCGAGCTGTTCAACCTCGCCCGCGAGCGCAACTGGGGCTTCGTGCCCGTGACGCCCGCCGAGATGCGCGCCATGGCCCGCGAGATCCGGCCCATCCTCGTGCCCGACTGCGTGATCCTCGCCGAGGTGGCCGGCCGCCTGGCCGGCTGCACGATGGGCCTGCCCGACATCGGGCCGCTCCTGAAAAAGGCCAACGGCCGCCTCCTGCCCTTCGGCTGGTTCCACCTGCTCTTCGGCCGCAGAAGGCTCGATTCCATGCGCATCTTCGGGGCCGCCGTGCACCCCGATTTCCGGAACCTGGGCGTCATCCCGCTGCTCTTCCTCCAGTACCTGCGCCACAGCAAGGCGCATGGCTTCTACTGGGGCGAACTGTCGTGGGTGGCCGAGGACAATGTGGCCTCGATGCGCACCCTCGAGGCGGCGTTCAAGCCCCGCCTCTACAAGCGCTACCGCATCTACGAGAAGGCGCTGTGAGTGGCAACCCGGCTTCGCCCCGCGCCCCCGTAGCAGCGGACTCTCAACAAGGAGACCCCATCGTGATCGCTCGGCGCCTGCCCCTCCACCTCCTGGCGCTCATCTCGTCCTCGGCGGCCTGCCTGGGCGGCCAGCCCGCCCTGGAGGCCCTGCGGCGCAACGCCGTGGTCGAGACCGACGTCATGGTGCCCATGCGCGACGGGGTCAAACTGGCGACCGACCTCGCCTACCCAAAGGCCCAGGGCCAGAGGTTCCCCGTCATCCTCCTGCGCACGCCCTACCGCAAGAACCTCGGCCCCGCCGGCTTCGCCGTGGCAGCCGGCTATGCGTTCGCCTGCCAGGACGTCCGCGGCCGCTTCAACTCCGAGGGCCAACACCGCCCGTTCTTCGACGACCCCGCCGACGCCTTCGACACCCTCGCCTGGCTCGCCAAGCAGCCCTGGTGCGACGGCACCGTGGGCATGATGGGCGGCAGCTACGTCGGCTTCACCCAGCTCGCCGCGGCCATGACCAAGCCCCCCGCCCTCCGCTGCATCCTGCCCGCCGTGCCGCCATCCGACTTCGAGAACGGCGTGGTCTTCTACGGCGGCGCGCTCCGCCAGGAACTCGTCCAGGGCTGGCTCATCGGCCAGGCCTGGTCCAGCCAACGCGTCCAACGCAACGAGGCGCCCGCCGAGGAGCTTCAGAAGTGGCAGCCCCACCGCAACTTCATGCAGTGGTGCTGGCACCTGCCCCTCGCCGAGCCCGGCCCCCTCACCGTGGGCGGCCCCGGCTACGTGAACTACTGGCTCGACGGCGTGAAGAACTGGGAAAAGCCGGGGTCCTGGCGCGAGATCAGCCCCATCGAGCACGTCGAGGACATCCAGGTCCCCGTCCACATCACCGCCGGCTTCTACGACATCTTCGCCCAGGAGAACCTCAACCTGCTTCTGGCCCTTCGCGCGCGCGGCGGCAGCGACCTCGCCCGCAAGCACAGCCACATCCTCATCGGCCCCTGGCCCCACGGCATCGGCTCCGCGGCCGGCGACGCCAACTTCCCCACCGCCGGCCGCGCCCTCGCCGGTCTCCAGGAGAAGTGGTTCGCCCGATGGCTCAAGGGCGCGGCCAACGACGTGGACCAGTGGCCCCCCATCCGCGCCTACGTGATGAACCAGGACCGCTGGCTCGACACCGACACCTGGCCCCCCGCCGCCGCCAGGCCCACGAAGCTCTACCTCGCCAGGGGCAGACTCCTCTCCGAGCCGCCGAAGCAGGACGAGCCGCCCTCCGCCTTCACCTACGACCCCGCCAAGCCCGTCCCCACCCTCGGCGGCACCAACCTCACCATCCCCAAAGGCATGCACGACCACCGCAAGAACGCCGAGCGGCCCGACGTCCTTCAGTTCCTCTCCGACCCCCTCGACCGCGATCTGGCCGTCGTCGGCACGCTGCGCGCCCGCCTCTTCGTCTCCTCCTCCGCGCCCGACACCGACTTCACCGCCATGCTCCTCGACGTCCGCCCCGACGGCTACCAGGGGAACCTCCAGGACGGCATCGTCCGCTGCCGCTACCGCGAGGGCCGCGACAAGCCCAAGCTGCTGAAGCCGGGCGAGGTCGTCGAGGTTGAGATTGACCTTTGGAGCACCGCCTACGTCTTCAAGAAGGGCAACCGCATCGGCCTGCACATCAGCAGCAGCAACTTTCCCCGCTTCGACCGCCACCTTAACGTCGCCGACCACCCATCGGCCTGGACCACACCCCAGACCGCCGAGAACAAGGTCCACCACGGCCCGGCGCACCCTTCTCACATCGAACTCTCGGTCTTGCCCTGAGTCGCCCGACGCACGGTGCCCTGTTTCTGCGCAGACGCGCCTCCTCGCACGCTCGCGCCTCCCGGTTGCCCGCTAGTCGCCCGTTCTCGCCCGTCCGTCCATACTTGCTCATCCTCCGGCCAGCGCCGGAATGGCCGGAAGGCCTCGAATCGCCAATTCTCCGCCTTCCACCCATACTTGCTCACTTTCTCCCCCATAGGGATGAGCAAGTATGGACGCATGCCCCCCCCACCGCGCGGCCCCGCCGAAGCCCCTGGCCTTCGCGAAATGTCGTCATAGCTCCTAACTAGCTGACAATACAGGACTTACAGCCCACAGTGAATCCACCGTGTGCCAGGCACCGAATCGGGAGCTCTCGGGATCTCGAATCTGGAATCTGAGTACCCAATGCCTGCCGAATCCTAAGAGGCATCACTTCCATTGGGGGGATAAGGACGGTGAGCGGGTTGAGGGGTATAGAAGATAGGAGATACAAAGGGAGAAGCGAAAGGGGAGAGAGAAGGGGGGTGAGGAGGGCGGGATGCCCCGGGAGGGAGACGGTGAGGACCCAGGGCATCCCGAGAAGCGCCTCTGCCCTCGCCCCGGTTGGCGGCGGGCGTCCGGCTGGGCGCACGTCCAGGTGTCAGGGGGCCATCACACGCTCGAAGCTGGTCGTGACAGCGTAGTAGCCCACGGTCGCCGGCGTGACGTAGGAGCCGTCCTCCTTCTTCACCCAGGCGATGAAGCGCTCGACCACGCCAGGCTTCGGACGCTCGAACACCACGACGGCATCGCCCGCCGTGTCCGCGATAGTGCCCTTCGGGTTGTTCGCATCCTTGAAGGCATGGTAGACCTTGACCCGGACGGTCACGTTGTACCAGTCGTGCGGCAGGTTGCTGCGGAAGTTCCCGGCGGCCACGAGCACCTTGTCAGGGCCACGCTCCGCCGTGTATACTGCGCAGTCTACCTCGACGGGCAGCCGCAGCGGAAGGGGCTTGGCGTCCACCTTCACCTTCTCGCCGTCAATCTGGGCCACCTTGCTGGGGACACTCGCGGCCAGGGCAGAGCCCGCTGCCAGGGCTATGCAGCCTACGGCCAGCCATGTACGCCAACACATCTCGACGACCTCCTTTCTGCCGGGCGCTTCCCCGGCCGCCTCCAGGAGAGAGACCACGCCCCGGAAGGGGTGTCAAGCCCCGGCAGGGGCGTTTCGGATACTGCCCGGCAGACCGAAGCAGATCCGGAGCCACGAACGCGGTGTCGGGCACACTAAGGGGACGCACCACCTCCTGGCCTGAATCATGTTCCTGCATGGTTCACAGTCGGATCACCCCCGCGGCAAACTTGTAGCAGCAGTTTCCGAATGGCGTCCCGAGACTCACCGCTAGAAGGCAATCTGCCTCATCCCTGCTATAGGCTGGAAACTGCCTCTCGAACTCAAAGTCCGTGACAGGGAGGCAGTAGGTGTAACAACCAAACGTGAATGCCGCGTTGACTCTCTTGCCTCTGCGCGTTCCTTCGGTCGTGAACTCAACATGCGCCTCAACCAGGCATAGGGATGCCCTGTCAGCCTCATGAAGCCTTCGCAGGGCGCTGACTGGGATATGGCTGTGCGCATCATGCAGGACGAACCCAGTCTTCTGCACATGCCTCCGAACATCTTTGGTCTTAGCCTCGCCAACCCGCCGCCACGCGCCTTCGAGCAGTGTGCAGTTCTCAGGTTGGATATCGCGGTGAGGTCCGTCGTCCGCCAGAGGGATACTGATGACATCAAGCAGCTTAGGCTCTACGCCATCCACCTGCCGGACAGGCCACGGGATGCCCTCCTCGCCTGCCCCAAAGCAGGGACGTACCCATTCGCCGCTCGACGCATCAATACCCGCAATACACCGATTGCCCATTTTTCGAGAGTTGGCAAGGATGATAAGATCGCGTCTCACTGACCGCACTCCTATCACAAGTGCCGGATCTCCACATCTCCCCATTTCATCCGCAAGTACTCCGCAACGAGCCTGCGGTGGCACTTGTTGGCCTCTGGCTCGCCGCACAGTAAGCAGCCTCTGTCCATCTCGGCCGGGGCCAACGACTGCTCGGGCCTCCGTTGCTCCAAGAGGGCGTGGAACTGCTGCTCGTATTCGGCCCAGGTCAGCCGTCTTCTCTTGTAGCCGTCGAGCATCTCCTTGGTAGGGGCAAGCTCAGGCCGGTGAATGTAGTCAATGCCCGCAATTGCTTTGAGGAAATAAGGCAGGTCGGTCTTCTTGGTGAACCCAGCCAACTGCGACTCGTTGCTCAGCCGAACGTCCACCACTCGCTTTACGCCAGCTTGCCGTAGCGTCTCGAAGAAGCGTTGCGCGCTCTTCTTGGTGAACCCAATGGTGAACACCGTGATCCCGCCGGTCTGGGCGTCACACTGGGTGGTCACGGTCCTGCTCCTTCCTTCCCTGCCGGAAGGCAATCTGCCTCGCACGCCGCGCATACGCCTTCTCCAGTCTCTCAGATGCTGGGGCTCCCCTATCGAAGAAGCCTGGCTCCAACCCCGCGAGCTTGAGCAAACGCTGCTCGGTATCCTGGTGGTCCTCGATGCTCCCATCGGCCAGAATGTGTTTGACCTTGATGCCGCGCGCGCGCAAGTGCCGGCATACCAGGATGGTTCGGTGACAGTCCAAGGGTTCTTTCTCGGCACAAAGTACCGCGATCCTATGGGTCGCCGCCCCCCTCAGGAGCCTCTGGATTCCCCTCTCAAAAGCGGGGCGCGCGGACATCCTCTCGAAGTCGGCTACTCCGTCCTCATAGCAATCAGGGTCATGCGGCCTTCCGCCGAGTTCCGCGCCGAGAAAGACGTATGCTATCCTGTTCCTCCTCAGGAATGCCATGAAGGTGGCTCGATTGAACTGAGGATTGTACCTGCTCATGGGGACTGAACGAACGTCTGCGACGGCGGTAATGGAATGCCTTCTGAGCAGTTCGAGCAACGTCTCTGCCGAATGGTTCGAGTGTCCAATCGTGTACACCTCCGCGCTTGGCAGTGGTCTCTCCTCGGTCCTGCTGGAAAGGGAGGTGGGAGTCAGGTCTTCCAACATCAATCACCACCCCCTTCCCAACTCCAGGCGGGCGGGCTGGGCACACGCAATACACACACTGCCCATCACTCTCGGGCACGGGGCGCGATCCTGACGAGCCATCCGCAGAGTCATCTTATGCACCCGGGCAGCGTGGAGTCAAGGGGCAACGGATTGCGCGGCTCGCCCTCTGTTTACGGATGGATGGGTGTCCGAGAACCGTAACATTCAGCCGAGCGGAGTGGGTGACTGCGGTACGGTCTCCGGGCCGTCTCCTGGGCACCCGGTACGGCCTAGAGCACGCACTACGGACTGCCCGGCCGTCTGAGGTGTGTCAATTGAGGGCAGGGGGCACGGAACCATGCGTCCGCCTGTCGGAGTGCGTGTGCGAAGCACCGCTTTCGGCTGCACCCGCGCGAGTTACCCGGATCGCATGAGGTCCGGGGTCTGCGCCTGCGACGCCCGAAGCGGCGCTCTGCGCCGCAGTCCGAAAGGCTCTCGCATCGGACGCGCCTGGCGAGGCCACCGCCGGCCGCGCCGAGCGAGCTGGATCGTTCCCATGCATGATCCCATGATTCCATGTAATTCCGGCGACACCCCGATCGGGCGGGTCAGCGCATGTACTTGCGCGTGAGGCCGACGATGAAGACGGACATGAGGGCGGCGCCGAGCAGAGCCTCCGCATCGGCCCAGGGCATGAAGTGCTTCTTCGGCTGGAAGTCGCCGTAGCCCACGGTCGTGAAGGTGACGATGCTGAAGTGCAGGCACTCGAGGCGCGTGGGCTGGTAGCCGGGGTCGCCCCGCGCGTCCCGCGAGATTCCCGCCACGCCGTAGGCCAGGAAGGCCCACAGGATGATCACGGCCGCCCCCATGACGAGCGCCCGCGCGGGCCGCTCGCCATAGCCGAAAATCCACCGGGCGAAGATCAGGTCGAGCAGGCTCCGCCAGAAGCCGAGGCGCCAGGGGCGCCAGCCGTACGTCTGCCGGCGCTTGTGCTCGGCGGCGCATTGCTCGGCGTAGTGGTAGTCGCCGGCGGCCCCATAGTCGCCCCGCGCGATCGCGGCCTCCTTGGCCAGGCGATAGGCCGTTTCGCCTCCCGAGGGCACGCGGAAGGGCCGGCGGAGGCCCGTCGGAAGGTCGAAGATGGCGTCGGCGCCCGGCGGCACCGTGGCGTACACGAGGTCCGCGGCGCCGTGGAACACCGAGCCGCTCAGGTCGGCCCCGCCGTTCAGGGCGGCCCATCGAAAGGAGACGTTCTTCTCGAACACGCTGCGGAAGCGCACGCGGTCGCTGAACCTGGCGCGGACGAAGCTGGCCTCGTCCACGAAGCGGCTGTGCTCGAAGGTGGCCGCCTGGTGGAACTCGCAGCCGTCGAAGGCCGCGGGCCCGCCGAAGACCACGTGCTGGAAATCGGCTTGCCCGTGGAAGACGGCCTGGGTGAACTTGGCCTGGCCGGCGAACGTGGCGTGGCTGAACGCGACGGGGAATCGGAAGCTCGTGCCCTCGAAGCCCTTGCCGTCGGGGTCGGGCGGAAAGTGCCAGCCGGAGTAGTTCGGGGCGGCTTGCGCGGTCTCGTGGCGGGCGCGCCGCCAGAAGGCGCGGGCGTCGTGCTCGTCCTCGCCGTTGGCGGGGGAGTGGCACAGGCACAGGCGGTTGGGGTCGCGCCCCCAGGCCGGCTCTGAGCAGCCCTCATACGAGCAGGTCTTGTCGTCCCACATCGCGCTCTCCACCGTGCATGCGCCGGCCGCAAGCCACCGGCCGAGGTTTTCCTGATGGTAGCAGACTCGGCTGCCATGTCAAGCGCCTTGGCCGCTTCGCGTTCCAGCGACACGCCGCTCCGGGCGAATCCGGGCGAGAGGCAAGGCCGGGCGCGTTGCTTGACTCTGGGGGAGGGCGAGACTACAATCCGTTGCGGCCCACGAGAGTGCGGGAGCCGAGGAGAGTCGTGGCGAAACTGCGGCTGGAAGTCGAACTGGTCGGCGGGTTTCTGGAGGCGGCGCTGGCCGAGGATATCGGCCCGGGCGATGTCACGTCGGCCGCCGTCCTCCCGCCCGAGGCGTTTGCGCGCGGGGCGTTCGTGGCGCGCGAGCCGGGCGTGCTGGCGGGCGGGCCGCTGCTTGCCCCCCTCTTCCGCCGCCTCGATAAGGCCGTGCAGACCACGCTGCTGAAGGACGACGGCGACGCCCTGGCGGCGGGCGATGCCATCGCCACGGTGAGCGGCCCGGCCCGCGCGATCCTGGCAGGCGAGCGGGTGGCGCTGAACCTCCTTCAGCGGCTGTGCGGCATCGCCTCGATGACCCGCCGATTCGTCGAGCGGGCCGCGCCGCACGGGGCGAAAATCCTCGACACGCGCAAGACCACGCCGGGGTGGCGCTTCCTCGAGAAATACGCCGTCCGGGCCGGCGGCGGCATGAACCACCGGATGGGCCTCTACGACCAGGTGCTCATCAAGGACAACCACCTGCTCGTGGCTGAACAGCGCTGGCCCGGCCGCGCCGTGGCCGGCGCCATCGAGGCGGCGCGAGCCGCATCGGGCGGCCTGCGCATCGAGGTCGAGGCCGACACCCTCGACCAGGTGCGCCAGGCCCTCGAGGCGGGTGCCGACATCATCCTCCTCGACAACATGACCGACGACCAGATGCGCCAGGCGGTGGCCCTGGCCCGCACCTGCGAGCCGCGGCCGATTCTCGAGGCCTCGGGCGGCGTCACCGAGGCCCGCGTCGAGGCCATCGCCGCGACGGGGGTAGACTGGATCTCGGTCGGCGCCCTCACGCACTCGCCCCGAGCGCTCGATATCGCTCTGGACCTCGAGCCGCCCGCCTGAGACACCGCTGGAACCGCCGGGCGGCCCCGCCCGCGAAACACGCGAAAGGACGCGAAACGAGAAGATGCGAATCGCCATCATCGGCCTGCCGCAATCCGGCAAGACCACGCTGTTCGACGCCCTGACGGGCCGCCAGGACGACCCCGGCGCCTATGCCGCGCCCGGCTCGGTGCAGGTGGGGGTGGCCCACGTGCGCGACCCGCGCGTCGCCGCCATCGCCGAGATCGTGAAGCCCAGGAAGACGACCTATGCGGCCATCGAGTTCGTGGACCTGGCCGGCCTCTTCGCCACGGAGCGTCCCGACCCCGACTCGGCGGGCGCGCTGCGCGACGCCGACGGCCTGGTGAAGGTGCTCCGGGCCTTCGAGAACCCCGGCGTGCCGCCGCACAAGGGCGCCGTGGACGCGCGCCGCGACCTCGAGGAGATCGACTCCGATCTCTTCATTCTGGACCTCGACATCCTGGAGCGGCGCATCGAGCGCCTGCGCGTGAGCGTCAAGAAGCCCACGCCGCGCCAGGAAGGCGAGAAGGTCGAGCTGGCCCTCCTCGAGCGCTGCCACGCGCACCTCCAGGCCCACGGCTCGCTCAGCCGCTTCGCCGCGACCGCGGAGGAGGAGAAGGCGCTGAAGTGCTTCTGCTTCCTCACGCAGAAGCCCAGCGCCATCGTCGTCAACATCGGCGAGACGCAGATCGGCGACGGCGCGGCGGCCCTGGCCTGCCTCGGCCAGCGGCACGAGCCGACGCTGGCCGTCGCCGCTGCCATCGAGAAGGAGCTGCTGGCCCTCGACCCCGCCGAGCGCGCGCCGTTCCTCCAGGACCTCGGCCTCGCCGAGCTGAGCGCCCAGAAGGTCCTCGCGGCCGTCCTGGCGGCCCTCGACCAGATCACCTTCTTCACCGCGGGCGAGAAGGAGCTGCGCGCCTGGCTCATTCCGCGGGGCACCACGGCGGTGGAGGCGGCGGGCTGCGTGCACACCGATCTCGCCCGAGGCTTCATTCGCGCCGAGGTCATCTCCGCCGCCGACTTCCTCCAGTTCGGCGGCTGGAAGGACTGCCGCTCGCACGGCAAGGAGCGCCTGGAGGGGCGGGACTACGTGGTTCAGGATGGCGATGTGATCAACATCCGGTTCAGCGTGTGAGCGCCCGGGATGCGTGACACGTGAGAAGGCGAACGGCGGCGCAACTCTTCCGCCTGGCTTCTCACGCATCACGCATCGCGTATCACGCGGTCGGGGTGGTTCCATGCGTGTCGCCATCAACGCCCTGCTGCTCTCCGGCCGCTTCTCGGGCGTCGAGAAGGCGATCCACGCGCTCCTGCGGCACGTGGGCGCCGGGGCCGGTGCGGGCGACGAGTTCGTGGCGCTGGTGGGCCGCGACTTCGACGAGCGGGTGCTCAACGGCGCGCGCATCGGCATCGAGCGGCTCCCGGTGTCCAATCGCTCGCGGGTTCTCCGCATCGCTTACGAGGAGCGATTCCTGCGGCGACGGCTGAAGGGCTTCGACCTGTTTCACGCGCCCGGCTACGTGGCGCCGAGCCCTCTCCCCTGCCCCACCGTGCTGACGATCTACGACCTGGTGGCGCTCACCCATCCCGGCCTGGCTAGGCGGTCGAACGCCTTGCACTACCGCTGGCGCCTGCCGCGCTCGGCTCGGGCCGCGGCGCGGATCATGGTGCCCCTGGAGTGCGTGGCGCGGCAGGTCGTCGAGCGGCTGGGCGTCGAGCGCGAGCGGGTGCGCGTCGTGCCCCTCGGCGTGGACGCCCACCTCAAGCCGCCCTCGCTCGATGACCGGGCGCGCGTGCGGGCACGCCACCATCTCGCCCGCCCCTATATCCTGTTCGTCGGCAACGTCGAGCCGAAGAAGAGCCTGCCGACGCTGCTGCGCGCCTTCGCCGCGCTCAAGCGCGAGGGCCAGCCGCACGAGCTGGTCATCGCAGGCAAGCGCGGCTGGAAGTGCCGCGGCACCTTCGCCCTCCCCGCCGAGCTGGGGGTGGAGGGCGACGTGCGCTTCCTCGGCTACGTCAAGGAGAGCGACCTTGCCGGCCTCTACGGCGGCGCCGAGCTCTTCGCCTTCCCCTCAATCGTCGAGGGCTTCGGGCTGCCGCCCCTGGAGGCCATGGCCTGCGGCACGCCCGTCGTGACCTCCGATGCCGAGGCGCTTCTGGAGTCCACCGGCGACGCGGCGGAACATGTCCCCGCCCGCGACCCTGAGGCCCTGGCCGACGCCATGCGGCGGGTGCTCGGCGAAGCGGCGCTGCGCGAGCGCCTCCGCGCCGCCGGCTTCGCCCGCGCCGCCCAGTTCACCTGGCCCCGTACCGCCGAGCGGACGCGCGCTGTCTACCGGGAGGCGCTGACATGCGGATAGCCTGCGTCGTCGGCACCTATCCCTGCGGGTCCGAGACGTTCATCGAGCGCGAGATCGAGGCGCTGGCGGCGCGCGGCCACGAGGTTGCCGTCTTCCCGCTCTGGCGCGCGCAGGGCGCCCAGGCGGCGACGCCGCCCGGGCGGCACGTGGAGCGGTGCAGCGCCTGGTCGCCGTGGGGCGAGATGGCCGCGATGGGGGCGAGCATCCGCTGGCAGTTCCGCCTGCTTGCGCACCTTCCGCGCGAGGGGCGAGCCGCCTGGCGTGCCCTGGTGGGCCGCGGCCTGGCGTTCGAGATGGCGCAGCGTATGCGGCGCCAGGGCATCGAGCGGGTGCACGCGCACTTCGGCAACGCCCCCTCGACCTTCGGCTGGTTCGCCGCCGATGTTGCCGGGCTGCCCTTCAGTTTCGCGGTGCACGCGCGGGACGTGTTTGCCGAGGCGGAGTTCTTCGCGGCCAAGGCGCGAGCAGCGGACAGGATCATCGCGTGCAACTCGGCGGTTGCGAAGCGCGCGGCAGAGTTGGTGCGCGAGGCCGACAGGGCGAAGATCGCGCTCGTGCCCCACGGTCTGCCCCTCGGCCGCTATCCGTTCCGCGCCGAGCTGCCGAGGGGCGAGCCGCTCGTCCTGGGCGTCGGGCGCTTTGTCGAGAAGAAGGGCTTTGCCTGCTTCGTCGAAGCCGTGGCCGCACTGCGCCGGCGGGGCCGCCCGGTCCGTTGCTGGCTCATCGGCGACGGCCCCGAGCGGAGGGCGCTCGAGCGCCAGATCGCCCAACTGGCCGTCGGCGACGCGGTCGAGATCAGGGGCTGGCTGCCGCAGGAGGAGCTGGCGAAGGCATATGGTCAGGCAGCCGCTCTCGTCGCCCCCAGCGTGGCCGCTCGCGATGGCGATATGGACGGGTTGCCGAACGTGGTGGTCGAGGCGGCGGCGCTGGGCGTGCCGCTGGTGACGACCGACGTGGGCGGCCTGCCCGACCTCGTGCGCGACGGAGAGACGGGTCTGGTGGCAAAGCCTGGCGATGCGGCCGACCTTGCAGCCAGGATCGAGGCGGTGCTGGGCGACCCTGCCGCGGCCCTCACCCGCGCCCGCCGTGCCCGCGAGGCGGTGGAGGCCCGGCACGATGAGGCGAAGACAATCCCGCAGCTCATAGCCGCCTTGGGAACCAATGCGAGGTAGCCGGGAGTGTGGGGGAGGAGCCCTTTCTGGCAGAAAGGGCTCCTCCCCCACTCCCCCTTCTCCCAAAGACTCTTGGATTGGGGCTGCGGCGGTCGAGCCCGCTCGACGGGGACGGTTCTCCCACCAACCAAAGACGCGCCCCATGCGGACGGCCCAGCTCAACCGCCGCAGCCCCAGTTCAGGAGTTCTTGAGGAGGGGTGTGGGGAGGAACTTCTTGCAAGAAGTTCCTCCCCACGTCTTATCAGGTTGCGGTGGGCTTGCCGTTGAAGACAGGCTTGCAGTAGTCGAGGAGGAGGGCGAGTTCGCGCCGCAGGTCCTTGCGGTGGATGATGCGGTCGAGGAAGCCATGCTCGAGCATGAACTCGGCGGTCTGGAAGCCGGGGGGCAGCTCGGCCTTGAGGGTCTGCTGGATGACCCGCGCGCCGGTGAAGCCGATGAGGGCCTTGGGCTCGGCCACGATGATGTCGCCCAGCGAGGCGAAGCTGGCCATGACGCCGGCGTAGGTGGGATTGGTGAGGACGGCGATGTAGACCCCGCCCTGGTCGCGGTAGCGGCGAGCGGCGGCCGAGGTCTTGATCATCTGCATCAGGGAGAGGCAGCCTTCCTGCATGCGCGCGCCGCCCGAGGCGCAGAAAATGATGATGGGCAGCCGCAGCTCGGCCGCGTGCTCGAAGGCGCGCGTGATCTTCTCGCCCACCACGGAACCCATCGAGGCCATGATGAACCGCGAGTCCATCAAGGCCACATAGGTTTCACGCCCGTCAATCTTCGCGCGGCCGCTCACCACCGCGTCCTTCAGCCCGGTGGCCTGCTGCATCTCCCGAAGGCGCTCGGCGTACGGCATGCGGTCCACGAACTTCAGCGGGTCGGTGGGGGCGATATCGGCGTCGGCCTCCTGGAACGAACCCTCGTCCAGGAGGATGCGGATGCGCTGCGGCGCGGTGAGGGAGAAGTGGTATTGGCACTTGGGGCAGACCCAGAGGGCCTGCTCCACCTCGCGCTTGTAGACCATCTTCCCGCAGGCGTCGCACTTCATCCAGAGGCCGTCGGGAATGGTCGAGCGTCGCTTGCTCATCCAGGGCATGGGTCAGGGACTCCCTGCGGGAAGCTCAGTAGCCACACTCGCGGCGGTAGAGTTGGACGATGAAGCGGCACACGTCGCCCAGGTTGCTGCGGTCCACGCGGATGACCACCTCGCCGCCCGAGGTGTGCCGGTGGGGCGCGGTCTCGAAGCTGCGGACCTGCACCGTCGGTGGGAGCGCGTGCTTGGCCATGTCGAGCAGGGTGGGCAACGCATACAGGCCCTCGAGGATATGGAGCTCGGTGTGGTCGCACTCGAGGGGCGGCGCCATGTGCACGAAGGCGCGGCCCTTCAGGCGGTACGAGATCGACTCGTGCACGAACACCTCGCTGGGCGCCCACACCTTGGGCAGGTCCAGCAGGGTCTCGTGAAGCTCGCGCGCCACGAAGCGCTGCTCTTCCGACGAGATGCGGTTGAGCAGCATGCCGGTCGAGACTTTCCGCCCCTCGGGGCGCGTGTCCTGTCCGCTCTCGCGCCAGGCCATCGCGGCCCTCCCGTCCTAGGCACCGGCCACTGGGCGGCAACCTGCCAGGCCAGGGCGGGGTCATCCGCGCAGCGTGCGGATGGCGTGCGCCCGGTCGCTGGCGCCGAAGATTGCCGTTCCCGCCACAAGCACGTTGGCGCCGGCGGCCACGGCCGCAGCCGCGGTCGCCGGGTTGATGCCGCCGTCTATCTCGATGTCCAGCCCCGGGGGAGCCAGACGTCGAAGCCGCCGCACCTTGTCGAGCACGGCGGGGATGAACTCCTGTCCGCCGAACCCGGGCGCCACGCTCATCACGAGCACCTGGTCCACAGCGTCGAGGAACGGCTCGACGGCCGCGGCCGGCGTGGGCGGGCTGAGCGTGATGGACGCGCGCTTGCCGCACGCGCGAATCGCGGCGATCAGGTCTCCCGGCTTCGGGGCCACCTCGACGTGGAAGCCGATCGTCGCGGCGCCCGCCCGTGCGAAGATCTCGACAAAGGCGCCGGGGTTGTCCAGCATCAGGTGCACGTCGAGCGGCACCGAGGAGACCCCGGCCACCGCGGCCACGATGGGCACGCCCATCGTCAGGTTCGGCACATAGTGGCCGTCCATCACGTCACAGTGCAGCAGGTCGGCGCCGGCCGCAATGACCGAGGCGACCTCGTCGCCGAGGCGGAGCCAGTCGGCGGCCAGCAGCGACGGCGCGATCTTCACCCGCATCGGGCGTCTTCTTCCGCGTGCACGCGTGCACGCCCTACTTGTCCTTCAGGGCCGCGATGCCGGGCAGCACTTTGCCCTCGAGGAACTCCAGCGAGGCGCCGCCGCCCGTCGAAATATGCGTCATCTTGTCGGCCACCTTGAAGGCGTTGGCAGCGGCCGCCGTGTCGCCGCCGCCCAGCACGCTGGTGGCCTGGCTCGCCGCCAGCGCCTCGGCCACGGACCGCGTGCCGGCCGCGAACCGCGGGTCCTCGAACACGCCCATCGGGCCGTTCCACACCACGGTTGCTGCGCCGGTGAGGACGTTGCAGAAGGCCTGGATCGTCGCGGGGCCGATGTCCAGCCCCATCCGGCCGGCCGGGATGGCGGCGCCGGGCGTGGTCTCGCGCGTGACGTCGGGCACGGGGGTGCCCTCCTTCGTCATCGGGAACTTGTCGCCCACCACGTGGTCGGCCGGCAGGTGGAACGCCACGCGCCGGGCCGCGGCGTCGGCCAGCATGGCCCGGGCGTCCTCGAGCCGGTCGGCCTCGACCCGCGAGGCGCCCACCTCGATGCCCTGGGCCTTCAGGAACGTGTAGGCCATCGCCCCGCCCACGATCAGCGCGTCCACCTTCGTGAGCAGGTTGGTGATCACGGCGATCTTGTCGCTCACCTTGGCGCCGCCGAGAATGGCCACGAACGGCCGCTTCGGGTGGGCCACGGCGTTGCCGAGATACTCGATCTCCTTCTGGAGCAGATAGCCGGCCGCCGCGGGCAGATAGGCGGTCACGCCCGCCACCGAGGCGTGCGCGCGGTGGGCGCAGCCGAACGCGTCGTCCACGTACACGTCGCCCAGCGCGGCGAGCTTCCTGGAGAACTCGGGGTCGTTGGCCTCCTCCTCGGCGTGGAAGCGCAGGTTCTCGAGCAGCAGCACGTCGCCGGGCTTCAGCTTCGCCACGGCGGCTTCGGCCTCGGGCCCCACGCAATCGGGCGCCGTGGCCACCGGTTTGCCGAGGAGTTCGCCGAGCCGCTTCGCCGCGGGGGCGAGGCGGTACTTCTCGTTCACCTTGCCGTCGGGCCGGCCCAGGTGCGACATCAGGACCACCCTGCCGCCGTCGCCCATCGCCTTCCGAATCGTCGGCAGCGCCGCCACGATGCGCGTGTCGTCCGCCACCTTGCCCTCTTTCAAGGGCACATTGAAGTCCACGCGGATCAGCACCCGCTTGCCGCGCAGGTCGAGGTCGTCAATCGTCAGCTTGGCCATCCAGTCGTCCTCTCACTTGGCCAGACAACCAGGAAAGAGAGCCCTCCCGCGGATTGGGGAAACCCGCGGGAGGGTGTGAGGTCACTTCGCCATCAGGCGGATCAGCTCGACGCAGCGCGTCGAGTAGCCCATCTCGTTGTCGTACCACGACACCACTTTGACCATGCGCTTCTGCATGACCATGGTGGACTGCGCGTCGAAGAGGCTGGAGACGCAGTTGCCGATGACGTCGCTCGATACGATGGGGTCCTCGGTGTACTCGAGGATGCCCTTGAGCTCGCCCTCGGCCGCCTTCTTCATGGCGGCGTTCACCTCTTCCTTCGTCACGTCCTTCTTCACCACGGCCACGAGGTCCACCACCGAGCCGTCGGCCACCGGCACGCGGAGCGCGAAGCCGTTGAGCTTGCCCTTGAGCTCGGGGATCACCTCGCCCACGGCCTTGGCCGCGCCGGTGGTGGTGGGGATGATGTTGATCGCGCCGGCGCGGGCGCGGCGGGGGTCCTTGTGCACCAGGTCGGCGATCCGCTGGTCGTTCGTGTAGGCGTGGCAGGTGGTCATCAGACCGTACTCCACGCCGAAGTTCTCGTGCAGCACCTTCACCAGCGGCGCCAGGCAGTTCGTGGTGCACGAGGCGTTCGACACGTAGACGTCGGTCGGCTTCAGGCTCTTGTCGTTCACGCCGAACACGATGGTCGCGTCAATCTCGCCCTTCGCCGGGGCCGTGAGCAGCACCTTCTTGGCGCCGGCCTGGATGTGCTTCGACATCGCCTCCTTGTCGGTGAAGATGCCGGTGGACTCCACGGCGATCTGCACATTCATCGCGGCCCACGGCAGCTTGGCCGGGTCCTTCTCCGACAGCACGGGGATCTTCTTGCCGTCCACCACCAGGAACGCCTTATCGCCTTCCTTGGCGGCGGCCACGGTGCCCTTGTAGCGGCCGTGCACCGAATCGTACTTCAGCAACTGCGCCAGCAGAGCGGCATCGGCGAGGTCGTTGATCGCCACCACCTCGATATCGCTCGCGCCCTTCAGCGCCCGAAAGAACAGCCTGCCGATACGACCGAAGCCATTGATCCCGATACGGATCGCCATCGTCCCGACTCCTCCTGGGTAAGGGGTGTACCGCCTCGCCTGCGCCCCACACGGGCGCAATCCCGGTTGCCCGTCATTATACGGGTTCCCCCACGGCTGTCAAGCGAGAGGAGGCGCTTGTTGAGATCCGCGCTTCTCTGTGTTGACTTGAAATGGACACGATGGACAGAATGGGCACCCACGCTACGCCCCGTCCGCCCCGTCCATTCCGACCATCCTGTCCGTCCCTCACCCCCAGAGGGCCCCCACGGCGCCCAGGCCCGCGCCGAATCGAGCCAACCTCAGAAATCCTCAGCGGGCCGGCCCGGGCCGCGCTGGGCCTGCACCGCGTCCAGCAGGTCGCAGGCTTCGCGGTGGAGGCCGATGCGCACCCTCACGGCGTCGCCGAATTCCATAAGTTCATCTTTTTCAGGATGATACGCTGGCCATTGAGGCAGACCAGGGCCGTTCGGATCGCCGGTCCGGGCGAACCGTGTCCAGCACTTGCGCATCGTGTCGGAGAGGGTACGGTCGGTCTGGTCAAACGCAAGCTTATCTGTCAGCGTGCCAAACACATAGGCGAGCTCGAGCGCGTGGAAGGCTCCGAGTTTCTGCGCGCGCTCGCCCGGCGGCACACGCGTGAAGTGGTAGAGGTAGGCTGGGGACTTGCACCTCTGCATCGAGCGGGCGAGGAATCGCGCGGGGGCCACGAAAGCCGACACGCCAACCAGGCGGGCGAAGGCGGGCCCGGCATCCTCATCTCTCTCGGCGGGGAAGAGAGCGAACACGCGGTCGGCCTCGGCACCGAACCGTAGTCTCAGCAGCCACTTATAGCCCTGCACTCGCTGCACGTTGGCCTGTTGGAGGAACACCGTGCCCTCGTCGGCGTTGGACCCTGCCAGGAACGGCACATCGTGCTGTCTGCCCGCAGCAAAGAGTGTGACTGGGTGGTCGGGCACAGCCCAGCCATCCACGACGGGTCCGTACTTGACGCCTCGCCCGAAGAGGCCCTGGCCGGGGGCCGCGGCGTCGAGAATCTGCTGCCAGGACTTCGCCCGGAGCGCCGCGAGCACGTCGTTCGCCTTGTCGCAGCCGAGCTTTGCGGCGAGCTGCTCGCCAATGGCTTCCATCGGCTCAAGGCTCCCGCGCCGCTCACGGAGGTAGCGGTTGTTGCCGTGGGCGCCGCCGCTCTGGGCGATTGCGCGGTGGAAGAGGCCCTTCGCAAGTGGGGAAACCATGAGGCGGCAGACACTTGCGGCTCCCGCCGACTCCCCGAAGATGGTGACGCACCCCGCGTCCCCGCCGAATGCGGCGATGTTGCGCTGGACCCATTGAAGCGCGGCAATCTGGTCCAGAAGTCCATAATTACCAGACACTTGTCTCTCTGATTCCTTCGACAGCAGCGGGTGGGCCAGGTAGCCGAAGGGGCCGAGCCGGTAGTTGATGGTCACCAGCACCACCCCTTCCCGGGCCAGGCGTTCGCCGTCGTAGTAGGGCGAAGCACCCGAGCCGGTGGTGTGCCCACCACCATGTATCCATACCATGACAGGCAGGCGGCCCGTGGGGTCCCTGGCCGGAGCCCACACGTTGAGGTAGAGGCAGTCCTCGCTCAACTCACCGAGCTCGCGTCCCATGAGGGGCTTCGGTTGCGGGCACCAGGGGCCGAACTTTGTGCACAGACGCACCCCCTCCCACGGCGTCACTGGCTGCGGAGGGCGCCATCGAAGGTCGCCCACGGGGGACGCGGCGAATGGGATGCCTTTGTAGACACACACGTCCCCGCCCTCCCCCACAACCAGGCCTGAGATCCGGCCCGTGTCCAGTTGCGCCTCGCGGGCCTCCGCCCCCGCCAGCAGCGTGGCGATGAGACACAGACACGACGCCGCCTGAAGCGCCTTAGGCATCAGTGAACCCCTGTTCCCCCTCGCCCCGGTCGACTCTACACCGTGCGCCGCCGGCGTGTTACGGAGAGAACTCTAGCGGCAACACAAGAGCCTGTCAATCGCGCCCTTGCAGGAACCAGTTGCACGCGAACGGCAGCCGGGCTAGAGTGACTATGGGAGACCCAGACCCAACCCCAGGAGGCGACTAGAGATGCCCAAGAGCTGGACCGCTGAGGAGTTGCTGAATCTCGCCCGCGCCTTCCAGGGCGCCTGTGTGCTGACGGCGGCCGCCGACCTGGATGTGTTCACGGCGCTCGCGTCGCGACGCCAGGGTGCCAAGGCACTGGCGTCGAAGTTGCGGGCCGACGCTCGCGCCACGGCGACGCTTCTCGATGCCCTCGCGGCGATGGGCCTGCTCGTGAAGCGCGGCGCCACTTATGCCCCGGCCCCCGGGGTGACAGAGGCGCTCAGCGCGTCGAGCCCGAGCAACGTCCTGGCCATGACGCGCCACTCGGGCACGTGCCTGCGGCGGTGGGCGCAGTTGGCCACGGTCGTGAAGACAGGGCGGCCGGCGGAAGGCTATCGCAGCATCCGCGATGACGAAGCCAACCGCGAGGCATTCATCGGGGCCATGGACAATGTGTCGGCGCCCATCGCTCCCCGCGTCATTCGAGAGCTCGGCCCGCCGCGTTTCCAGCACCTGCTCGACGTGGGCGGGGGGCCGGCCACCTGGACGCTGGCCTTCCTGCGCGCCGTCCCTGGCTCGACGGCCACGCTCTTCGACCTCCCGCAGGTGATACCGCTCGCGCAGCGCCGCGTGGCGGCGGCGGGGATGCTGGACCGCGTGCGCCTGGTCGGCGGCGACTACACGCGGGACAGGCTCCCCCGGGGAGCCGACCTGGCCTGGGTGAGCGCCATCATCCACCAGGAGTCGCTCGAGGGCACCACCGCCCTGTTCAAGCGGGTCTACGCGGCGCTGGAGCCGGGCGGCCGCATCCTGATCCGCGACCTGGTGATGGACGCCTCGCGCACCCATCCCCCCATGGGCGCGCTGTTCGCCGTCAACATGCTCGTCGCGACCGAGAGTGGCGGCACCTACACGCTGCGCGAGATCGCGGGCGCGCTGCGCGCCGCGGGCTTCGCCGCCCCTCGCCTGCTCCGCAAGGCCGACGACATGAGCGCCGTGGTCGGCGCGCGCAAGCCGAAGTAGCGGGCTACCCCGGCCAGAGTTCCGCTTGCTTTGCCGCCGGGCCGCCTGTATGATCCCGCGCGTGGGGCCGAAGGCACCCCACGACGGAGGGCCATCGGACATGACGGCTCGGTTCGCGCTGGCCGCGGCGTTGGCGGGCCTGGCATCGGCTCTTGCCGCCGAGCAGGGAAAGGCCCCGGTCGCTCCCGCGCCCGAGTTGCCCCCCGGCAGGGAGACTCGGGTGGACGAGCCGAAAGTCGGCGGCGGCTACTTCACCGTGTACGTGCCGAGCGACTACCGGGCCTCGCGCCGCTGGCCCGCCATCTTCTGCTACCACGGCCAGGGGGGCAAGCAGACGGTGTGGCCCTTCCGCGAGGTCACCGGCGGCAAGGGCTTCATCGTCGTGGGCATGAGCTATCTGGACCAGAGCCCGCGGCGGCTCACCACGGCCGAGTTCGACCAGCAGATGGCCCGCGAGGCCGAATGCGTGGCCACGGCTCTCGCCCGCGTGGCGAGCCGCCTCGCCGTGGACCGCGAGCAGCTCTTCGTGGGCGGCTTCTCGATGGGCGGCTGGATGGCCAGCTCGATGGCCGAGGCGTGTCCCGAACTATGGGCCGGCATCGCCATCCTGGGCGCGGGCCGGCAGAAGTTCGACCTGCCCCTCCAGAACCCGCGCATCCTGCGCAACAAACCCATCTACATCGGGGTGGGCGAGAAGGACCCGAACTACCCCGCCGCCCAGAAGGGCGCCGATTTCTACCGCAAGGTGGGCGCCGTGGTGACCTTCGAGAAGTACGACGGCCTCGCCCACCAGATGAAGATGGACACCCCGGTGCTCCCCGCCTGGCTGCTGGCCAACGGCCCGCAGCGGCAGCTCCAGCCGCGCCTGGCAGCGGCCCGCGCCGCCGAGCAGGCGGGCAAGCTGGGCAAGGCGTTCGCCCTCTACAGCGAGCTGGCCCAGGTCTCCGAGACCAGCGAGACCTGCCTGGCCGCGGCCGACGCGGCGAAGAAGCTCGCCGAGCAGGCCGAGGGCCGCCTCGCGGAGGCCGAGAAGGCCCTGGCCGAGAAGCCGCGCGACGAGGCCGCGCGCCTTCTCGCCGCCCTGGCCAACCGCTATGAGGGCTCGCCCTTCGGCGAGCGGGCCGACGCCCTGATCCGCAAGCTCCAGGCCGAACGCCCCGCCGAGTCCACGCCTGCCCTCGCGAAGCCCTCTCCCGCCCCCGGCGCTTCGGACCGCGCCGAGCGCGAGTGCCGAGCCTGGTGGAGCATGGCCGAAAACTACCTGCGTGTCGAGAAGCCCGAGAAGGCACGCGAGTACTTCCTCCAGATCATCGAGAAGCATCCCGACAGCGAGTGGGCCGCCAGGGCCCGCCAGCGCCTGGCGGCGATCCCGTAGCAGCGCGGGGCGATCGGCTCACCCAGCCCGCATTCCCCACCAACCTGCGCCGCTAGGGGGCTGGAGGCGCCGCCGCTCGAGCCGCATGCGGAGCCCGCCGAAGCGCCTTTCGGGGGAGCCGGGCGCGTAACGTTCCGTGCGTCTCGCGCGTCTAGGCAACCAATGGGCAGCGGCGCGCGGGCGCTCCGCCGCGCCGCCCCGTTGTTTCCAGGGCCGAGGTCTCAAACCGAAGGAGTCGTGGGATGAAGCGTGGTCTTGGGTTCCTCGTGGCGGCGGCCGTCTTCTCGCTGGCGGCGCAGGGGTGCAGCCTGATGGACTACTGTCCCATGCACATGGCGATGCGGGCACTGACCAAGAAGAAGGAGGCGCCCGCCGATCCGACGATCCAGCAGACGACCTGCCCCGTGATGGGCGGCAAGATCGACCCGAAGGTCTACACCGACTACAACGGGCGGCGCGTGTACTTCTGCTGCCCGGGCTGCATCGAGAAGTTCCACAAGAACCCCGAGAACTACCTCGCAAACCTCAAGTGACGGTGCGCGCGCCTCTGTGCGGAACTGGGGGCTGGGAGGAAGGACCGGCGCCGATGCGCAGGATGGGCGGGTTGCTCATGGCCGTGGCCGAGTGGGTCGTCGGCCTACTTGTGCTCCTCTATATCACGTGGGGCATGTGCTATGACCACCTGGTGGCACGGCGCATGCAGGATGCCCCGAAGGCGACGCCGGAGCCCGAGCCCGGGCCTCGGCGCCAGTGCGGCCGGCGTCGCAGCCGCCGCACCGCGGCCGCACTGGCGGCGCGCGATGGACGCCGCTTTCTACTGAACTGACTCGTGGGCGCGACCGTGAGGCCGTGCAGCCAGCAAGCGTGAGGGAACGCTACTTGTCCACGATCCTGATTCTCGAGGCCGACCCGCACCAGCGGTTGCTCCTTGATGAGGAGTTGCAGAGCGAGGGCTACGCAACCGTGGCCCCAGCCCGCGGCGCCGAGGCCCTGAACGCTCTGGCGGGCACCAGGCCCGATCTGGTGCTGCTGGGTGTCGCGTCGCCCGCCGACGGCGTGCAGGTCATCCGCAGGATTATCGAGCGCTACAGCGTGGTGCCGATCATCGTCTGCTCCACTTACTCCTCGGAGTGCCGCGACATCTTCGTGGCGTGCGGCGCCGATGCCTGTGTGCTGAGGCGGTCCGACCTCAGCGAACTGAAGGCCACCGTTCGGCGGGTTCTGCGGGGGTGCCGAAGCGTCCAGCCATCCCCGCCGCCCGACTTCGCCTGCGTCGTGTGATGCGCCCCCGAGGCGCGCCAGGCGCCGGGAGCCAGGGCGCCCTGGCGTTCAGGAAGGGAGGCCAGATGTGAAGCGCGACCTGTGCGTGGTCTCCCTGGCAGCCGGGTTGTCCCTGGCGGGGCGCTTCGTGGCGGCGACTCGCCTGGAAGTCTTCCAGGATGAGGCCCTCTACTGGTGGGGGGCGCAGGCGAAGCCACTGAGCTTCTCGCCGCATCCGCCTGCTACCTACCTGGTGGTCCGGCTGGGAGCGATGGTGTTCGGCGACACGCTGCTGGGCCTTCGCGCGGGCTCGCTGGTGTGGGGCACGGCGGCGATCGTGCTGGCCTACGCGCTGGGGCGCGACGTGTACAGTGCGCGCGCCGGGGTCTGGGCGGCGGGGTTCATGGCGGCCAGCCCGATCTTCGCCGCAGCGGGCGCCGCTACAACGCCAGACGGTCTGCTGACCGCCTTGTGGCTGCTCTTCGTGTGGGCCACGTGGCGGGGCGCCGCTGGGGGCGGGGCGGGCTGGTGGGGGCTCGGGGCGTTGGCTCTAGCCGCGGGCTTGTACACCAAGTACATGATGGTGCTGGCGCCCCCGGCTCTGCTGCTCGCTCTATGCGGGTCGCCGCAGGAGCGCCGGGCTCTGCGCACACCCGGGCCCTGGGCGGCCCTGGCCGTCGGCGTGAGCCTGTTTGCTGCCCAATTCCTCAGGTGGAACGTGGCTCATGGATGGGCCAGCTTGCGTTACCATCTGGAGTCACGCCACGCCTGGTCGCTCTCGTGGAAGTCGGGCGGGCAGTATGTCTTGGGCCACTTGGGTGCGCTTTCACCGCTGCTGTGCGCCCTGGTGATCGGAGCCCTGGTGTGCGAGGCTCGCGCGTGGAGGCGCGGCAGCCCACGCGCCGCCTGGGTGCTCGCCTTCGGGGCGATGCCCATCCTCTTTTTCCTTCCGCCCAGCGTGTTCACCGCGAGTTCCCTGCTGCGAGTGCAGTGGGACTTGGTTGGCTATGCCGTCGGGACCATCGCCGCGGGGGCCCTGATGGCGGGTTGGGGGCAGGGGCCGCCGGGCAGGCGCTGGCTCCGCCCACTGGGCATTGGCGCACTTGCTCTGGCCGGCATGCTGACCGGCGCGACCCTCGTTGGGTTGGTCTACCCCACGGCCACGGAAGCGCTGGGCATCAGGCCGCTGACGCTGCGCAGGCTCGGCTGGCGCCAGTTGGCCGCGCGGGTGCAGGATGTCAAGCGGGAGACTGCGGCAGACTTCGTCGTCACCGACTCCTTCCGAACGGCCCTGTCACTGGGCTACTACAGCGGCCAGAGGGATGGGATTCACACGCTGCTGGACTCGGCGAGCAAGCGCTACGGACTCAACGAGGCCCTTCGCTCGTGGCGCATGGATGAATCGCACATGGTGAAGGAGCGGCTGGGGCAGAGCGGGCTCTATGTGGAGGAGCATACCTGCGTGCGCCGGTGCAACTGTGGGCAGGAACCGGAGCGGATCGGCCAGTTCTTCCGGCAAGTGAGTCGAGTGGAGGCGCTGCCAGTCTTCCTTGAGGAGCGTGTGCTTCGCTGCTTCCGCATCTACCGGGTGGTTGAACTGCGGCCGAATGTCCAGCCCTGATGCGTGGGGGGCTGCTATACTCCGTCGCCACGCCCGGAACCACGAGGCCGGCTTCATCTGGCTGCGGCGCCTGCCGTTCGGAGCCGGGCAATGACCCAAGCGAATGCGTCCGTGGTCAAGTTGGATCCAAGTTCTTGATCCGGGGGGGGCTTGCCCCTATATTGTGGGAAGGTAACATTCCAGGGGGGTGTTTCGTCTCAACCGATAGGCAGGGCGACTTGGACCACACGGAACTCGTCCCGACCGTCGAGCGAGCCAGGAACGGCGACAGGCCGGCGCTGGCGGAGCTGTGTGCCGAGTTCTACCCGCGTGTGCTCAGGTTCATGCATTATCGGGTGGGACCCCGCTTCGCCGAGGACCTGGCAGCCGAAGTGTTTCTCAAGGTGGTGCGGGCGATCGGGACGCAGAGCGGGTCGTTCCCCGCCTGGCTGTTTCGCATCGCGGCCAACGTGGTGACCGACCACTTCCGAGCGTCCGCGACGCAACGAGAGGCTTCGATGACCGAAGCAGTCCTGGAGAGCGTGGCGAGCAGGGACCAGCCGGCCGCCGCCGTGGCCCACAAGCTCGACATCGCCCGGGCCCTGGAGCAGCTCACCGACGACCAGCGCGAGCTGGTGACGCTGAAGTTCATCGAGGGCCTTTCGAATGCGGACATCGGCGAGATCACGGGACGCTCGCCCGAGGCGATACGCGTGCTCCAGTTCCGGGCGCTCGCTGCGATGAGACAGTTCCTCAGCCGTGAGGAGCCGAGCGATGGCAAGCAACCTTGAGGATGTGCTGGACCTCTGCCTCGACGCGGCCCGCCGCGGCGGCGACCTCGAGGCGATTCTGCGGCACCACGCCGACGTGGCTGGCGAGGTGCGCCCGCTGGTGTCTCTCGCGGGCGAGTTGGCGGCGCTGCCCGCGCCGCAGCCCACCCCCGAGGGCCTGGCCAAGCTGTTCGCCCACCTGGCGGCCGAGAGCGGGGCCCGGCCCGCGCCCGCCCGACGGGCCCACCGGCTGCGGCGGCGCCTCGTCGCCGCCGCGGCCACGCTGCTCGTCGTGGTGGGGGGCTGGGGGCTGCTCAATGCCGCGGCGGCCGCCGTGCCCGGCGACCTCCTGTACCCTCTCAAGCGGCTCAGCGAGCGCGTGAGCTACGCCCTCACGCTGGGGTCAGAGGGCCGCGCGGAGCTGCGGATCGAGTTCGCGGACGAGCGCCTCAAGGAGGCCGTGCGCAAGTACCAGCGGGGCGGCGGCATTGACCGCCGCCTGCTGGCCGCCATGCTCGAGGAGGCCGTGAAGGCCCTGGAGCAGGGCAGCCGCCTCTCGCCCACGGGCCGCGACCTGGTGGCCCGCCGCCTCGCGTGCTCGTGCGAGTTCCAGTGCTCGGTGCTCAACCAGATGGCGGCCCAGGCGAGCGACGCCGAGCGCGCCACGCTCGAGCCGTACCGGTCCGCCTGCCACGCCCGGTGCACGTGCATGCAGGAGGCCACGGCGGAGGACAAGGCCCAGGCGGACAGGCTGTCGGAAGCCGCCGAGCGCCTGCGCCGCCTGATCTCCGAACTGCGCGAGGACCGCTGACGAGAGCGAGGTCCGGGCCATGGAGCCGAAGCGCTCGACCGCCCCGTTCGTCCGCCTGGCGTTCACTGCCGCGCTGCTCGCGTGGGCGGCGGCGAGCCACGCGGGCGAGAAGGACCCCTTCGAAGACCTGGAGAAGCCCAAGCGAGAGGGCGAGGGGGACCCGTTCGAGGACATCGAGGCGCCTAAGCCGCCGCCCGAGAAGCCGGCCCCGCCGAAGCCCAAGAGCTGGACGGATGACCTGTTCGGCCAGAACTTCACCTTCAAGCGCGAGATCATGCTCCAGACGTCGTACAGCGACGGCGAGCTGTACAACCGCCATTCGGTTGGGTTCGAGGTCCTGAAGAAGTGGTCCACCCCCACGGCCACGGTGGCGGCCTTCAACGCCCAGTTCCGCTTCGTGCGGCGCGACAACCCCATCGAGGTGTCGAACGACGGCGAGGGCATGGAGCGCGAGGGCTGGTACGGCGAGTTCCACAACTTCTATCTCGACCTCTACAACGTCTTCAACCCGCTGATGTCCGACGAGGCGAAGGGCGCCCACCTGGGGCGGTTCAACTTCCGCATCGGCCGCTTCTACCTGCCGATGGGCCTGAACCTCCAGACCGACACCCACGGCACCGTGCTCCAGCTCTCCAACGAGCGCAACTTCGGCTTCGAGCGCGACTGGTACGCCGGCTTCTGGGGCACGCTCAACCCGTACCTGAACTATGACCTGTACTACCTGCTCGGCTCCGGCTACTACCCCAAGTTCAAGGGCCAGAGCGGTATGGTCGGTGCACGAGTGAGCCTGGCCGATTCGTTCAACGTGGACTACGGCCTCCAAGGCGGCGTGGCGCTCATGGCCGGCGAGCGCCTGAGCGAGATGGCCGTGATGCGCAGCCCCTCGGTGGCCATGCGGGCCGACGGCGACGTGGTCGACACGTTCCGCGCCGGGCTCGACGCCCGCTACCGCCGCACCGTGCCCACCGGCTGGCTCACCTTCACCTTCGAGGGCACGGCGGGCCGCGACGAGCGCGACGATGTGCTCACCCAGCTCTACGAGGCCGAATACCTGCACCGCTCGCGCAAGGTGGGCGTGGCCGCCCAGTTCCGCCGCTTCTGGCAGGACATCGGCCGCGACCCGATGATGCCGGGCATGAAGCGGCCCGACGACGTGGACTCGT
Organism: Planctomycetota bacterium; assembly: GCA_035384565.1. Classification (NCBI taxonomy): domain Bacteria; kingdom Pseudomonadati; phylum Planctomycetota; species Planctomycetota bacterium. The sequence goes on from DAOOIT010000008.1 coordinate 99,635, forward strand.
CCGTCGCACTCGACCTGACCTACTACTTCCGCAACGACATCACCCAGTCGAACCTGCACTGGGTCAAGCTGAACATCGAACGCCAGCTCCAGCGCCAGATGGGCAGCCCGGAGACCATCATCACCCTCCAGTACTACCGGTACTGGTGAGCCGAGAGGAGGCCGATCATGAGACGCCTGTTGCTAGCCCTCGCGGCCGTGTGTCTGCTCGCCGGGGCGCGCCGCGCCGAGGCGGCCGTCGGCTGCACCCTGAGCAACCCGGCCCGCGACCTGAAGTTCCTGTACCCGGCCATGACCACCTACCGCGAAGAGGCCCGCCAGCTCGACACGATGCCGGGCGGCAAGGAGATGTTCGAGGCCCTCAAGGAGCGCATCGGCAGCGACCTCGACCCCGTGTACGAAACCTACGACACCCCCTACACCCTCTACACCGTTTACAGGGGCGAGGAGGTCATCGGCATCGTCCACGGCGTCAACGTGCCCGGCAAAGGCGGGGTGATCCAGGTGTTCCTCTCGATGGACCCGAAGAGCGCCGAGATACGCCAGCTGGTCTTCCAACGCCTGGAGAGCCCGGCGGCCCGGGCGCTGAAGGCCGAAGCATTCCGCAAGCAGTTCGAGGGCCTCACACTGGCCGATTTCTACAAGCACGACTACTACAGGGCGGCCGACCCTCAGAGCGACAAGGACAAGGTGGGCCGCATCGCCAGCCCCGTGAAAGGAGGGGAAGGGAGCGAGGACTTTGCGGCATCGGTGCGCGGCGTGCGCAAGAACCTCATCCTGCTCGACCTCTTCTGCTACAATCGGCGCCACGAGCCGTTCTTCGAGCGGGCGAAGGAGGCCCTGGCGAAGGTGAAGGCCGGGGAGAAGTAAAACGAGCGCCCTCCCGACCACTCGAACACGTTCGGGAGGGTAACGATGCGCCCTGTCGCCCGTCTGATCGGTAGCCTCCCGGAGGAGTTGAGGCCTTCGGGAGGGCGACGCTGGGCGGCACAGCCGATGAAAGGGACGCCTGCAATGCGCAACATCCTGATCCTGTGCGGGGTGATCCTCCTGGCGGGTGCCGGAGTGGTGGCCTGGCGCCTCACGCGGCCGCAGCACTTCGGCCCGGCGTTCAGCGGCGCCCCGGCGACGAGCATCGGCGACCTGCTCGCGAAGCCCGAGGAGCACCTGGGCCGCGACGTCGCCGTCGAGGGCACGATCACGCGCCAGTGCCCGGCCACGGGCTGCTGGCTGTTCCTCAAGGACGCCAGCGGCAAGGACATTCGCGTGGAGATGAACACCATCGCTCCCCACTTTCCGCAGCACACGGGCCGGCGTGCCGTGGTCGAGGGCCGCCTGAGCAAGAGCGGCGACTCGTACGAGATTGACGGCAAGGCGGTGGAGTTCAAGTAGACTCGGCGTAGAGAGGAGAGTGTCCCGATGCGCTTTGTTTCCCTGGCCCTCAAGAACCTGCTGCGCCGCCCGATGCGTTCGGCCCTCACCGTGGCCGGCGTGGGGCTGGCCGTGATGGTCACCGTGAGCCTCAGCGGCTTCATCCTGGGCTACAGGCGCGCCATCAACGAGAGCATAGACAAGCTGGGCTTCCAGGTGATGATCATGGCCAAGGGCTGCCCCTACGAGGCAGCCACCATGATGCTCAAGGGCGGCACGGGCCTGCTCTATCTGCCCGAGGAGGTCTACACCGACGTGCAGCGAGACCCGGCGATTCAGGCCATCACGCCCGTCTTCATCGGCGTGGCCGAGAAGGAGGCCGGCGGCATCGGCGAGACGGCCAAGTCGTACACCGTCGTCACCGGCATCGAGGCCAAGACCTATGTGACCATGAAGCCCTGGCTGGAGTTCGCCACGGGCACGGGCTTCGACGGCGGGCGCTGGTTCGCCCCCGACTCCACGGATGAGGTGGTGATGGGCTACGAGGCAGCCACCTACGAGCAGCGAAAGGTGGGCGACGAGTTCTACGTCTCCGTGGCCCCCGCCGGCAAGACCGAACCCGTGATGCACAGGTTCAAGGTGGTCGGCGTCCTCGCCCGCACGGGCACCCAGGACGACGGCACGGTCTTCATGCCCTACCACGTGGCCCAGAAGGTCTTCGGCCGACCCGAGCAGTTGACCATCGTGGGCATCAAGATGAAGGACTTCACGGGCCCCGCCGTGCGCGACTTCACGGAGCGCTGGATCAAGCTGCCCGAGGTCCAGGTGGTGGGCCTCGAGCAGGTGAAGAGCACGCTGGTGATGCTGGTGGGCGCCGCGCAGGTCATGCTCACGGCCGTGGCCATGATCGCCGTGGTGGTCGCCACCATCGGCGTAATCAACACCATCCTGATGAGCGTGTACGAGCGGACCGGCGAGATCGGTATCATGAAGGCCATCGGCGCCGCGCGCGGCGACATCTTCCAGCTCATCTGGCTCGAGACCCTGGCGGTCTGCACGCTGGGTGCCCTCGTGGGCTGCGTCATCGCGGTGCTGGGCGTGCGAGTGGTCGAGAAGGGCATCACCACGCTGCTCGACATCGGCGTTCGCGGCTCCGTGGTGAGCATCACGCCCGAGGTGCTGGGCGCGGCCATTGCCGGCACCATCGTGGTGGGCTTCTTCGCCGGCCTCTACCCCGCCTGGCGGGCCGCCTCGATGCGCCCGGTGGAAGCCATTCGCGAAGGAATTGACTGAGCCCTCCCTGACCCTGGAGAGACAACCATGTGCGCTGCTCCGAACAACCCCGTCATCCGCGCCCGGAACCTCAAGCGCTACTACCGCCGAGGCAGCGAGACCGTCAAGGCGCTCGACGGCGTGGACCTCGACCTGCGGATGGGCGAGATGGTCTCGATCCTCGGCCCCTCGGGCTCGGGCAAGACCACGCTGGTGAACCTGCTCTCGTGCCTCGATGCGCCCACCGAGGGCACGCTCGCCGTCAACGGCCACGAGGTGGCCGGGCGGTCCGAGGACCAGCTCGCCGACGTGCGCCGCGGCACCATGGGCTTCGTGTTCCAGAAGTTCTACCTCCTGCCCACGCTCACCGTGGCCGAGAACGTCGAGCTGTCGCTCCTGTTCTGCCGCCGGCCCGTGCACCGCGCGGCCACGATGGAGGTGTTGCGCCAGGTGGGCCTGGCGGACCGCGCCTCGCACCGCCCGCGCGAGCTCTCGGGCGGCCAGATGCAGCGCGCCGCCATCGCCCGCGCCCTGATCGTCGAGCCGAAGATCCTCATCGCCGACGAGCCGACGGGCAATCTCGATTCGCACAGTGGCGAGGCCATCTTCGACCTCTTCCGCTCGCTCGTCGTGCAGCGCGGCATCCTCCTCGTCGTCACCACGCACAACCTGGCCCTCGGCTACCTTTCGGACCGCGTGTTCACCCTGCACGACGGCCGGATCGTCAAGGAAGAGGCCGGCCGAGGCGCCGCCTGAGTTCCCCGCCCGCATTGATTTGCCGTCATGCCCCTGCTAGAATGCCGGCATGAACAACGCGCTCGGCATGCGCCGCGCCCTCCTGCTCGTGGCGGCTCTCGCACTCGGCGCCTCGACCCACGCCGATGTGGTGCGCCTCAAGAACGGCAACGTGCTCGAAGGCAAGATCATCGCCGAAACCTCGAAGGAACTGCGCATCCGCACCGCCAGCGCGTCCGAACTCACGGTGCCCCGCGACCAGGTGGCCGAGATCGAAAAGGGCGAGGCGCCGTTCGAAATCTACAAGAAGCGCGCCGCCGCCCTGAAGGAGGACGACGCCGCCGGCCACCACGCCCTGGCCGACTACTGCCTCGAGCATCGCCTCCTGCCCGAGGCGATCGCCGAACTGCGGCGGGTGCTCGAACTCGAGAAGGACAACCCCGCGGCCCTGGCCAAGCTCCGGCCGCTGCTCGACCAGCGCGCGCAGCCGCTCCTCGGCCAGGCGAAGCGCCTCCAGGAGCAGGGCCAGTTCGAGGAGGCCGAAGAGCCGCTCATCGCCATCCTCGAGCAGTACCCCGACAGCTCGTTCGCAGCCGCGGCCCAGCACCACCTGGCCCTGGGCTTCGCCGCGCGCAAGCAGTACGACATGGCGCTGACACGCTGGCGCCGCGCCCTGGCGCTCGACGGGAAGCTCATCGAGGCCTACGAGGGCGCCGCCCAGGCCGCCGCCGAAACAGGGCAGTGGGCCGACGCCATCGCCTTCACCGAACGCGCCCTCGAGAACGCGAAGGACGTCGCCCACGCCGCGCGCCTGCGCGAACGCGCCGACGCGCTCCGCCACCTGGCGAAACTCCAGGAACAGGACGCCGACCCCAAGACTCGCGACGCCAGCCGCCTGGCCGCCGAGGCCCGCGTGATGATGCAGCTGGGCCAGCGCGAGCGCGCCTTCGCCCGCTACCAGGACGCCTACGACGCGGGCGCGCGCGACCCCGAGCTGCTGAAGCTCCTGTGCGACTACAACGAGCGGCACGGCCGCGTGCGCCTGGCGCTCGAGATCTACCAGCACCTGGTCGCCGCCAACCCCGCAGACGACGAGCTGGTGCGCCGCCGCGCCCGCGTCGAGCAGCTCCTCCTCGCGCCGAGAGCCTTCGCCACCCGCGACAAGGCCGAGCGCGAGCGCCTGCTCTTCCGCATCGCGCGCAGCGGCGCCTCCTTCGAGGCCATCCAGGGCGCCCTGGCCGAATGCACCGAGCGCGAGCCGCAGAAGTCCGGCATGGTCGAGGGCGCCTTCCTGGTGGACGAGTTGCTCGCCCGCGCCGCCTACGTGGCCTATGTGCCCAAGACCTACGACCCGCGGCGCCCCTGGCCCCTCATCCTCGCCTTCCACCGCGACGGCGAGACGGCCAAGGAGCACTACTACAACTGGGAAACCATCGCGGCCTCCGACCGCGCCATCCTCTTCTTCCCCGCGTGCCCCGCCAAGGCCGGCTGGCGTCCCGCGCACCTCAACGTCGTCCTCTCCGCCCTCCGGCACGCCACCAAAATCTACAACATTGACACCAACCGCGTCTATGCCGCCGGCACAGGGTCGGGAGGCTCGCTCGCCTGGGCCGCCGCCGTCCGCTGGCCCGACCGCTTCGCCGCCCTCGCCGTGCGCAACGCCCCCCTCGACGAGGTGAGCCGCCTCTACCTGCGCTCCACCGTCAACCTGCCCACGTACCTCCTGGTCAGCCAGCACGCCATGCCCGACGTCATCGGCTCGCACCGCGAAGCCTACAAGGCGATGGACGACTGGGGCTACGACGTCCAGCGCGAGGAGGTGCCCGGCTACGCGCGCAACCCCTCGCTGCCCGAGCTGAACACCAAGGTCATCGCCTGGCTGGAGAGCAAGGCGCGCAACCCCTACACCTCGCGGGTGCGCCTCGTCAGCTTCGAGGCCGCCAACGCCGCCGCCTACTGGGTCGCCATCGAGCGCTTCGCGCCCACCGTCTTCGACCCCGACCGCCGCCTCAGCTTCCGCGCCCCGCTCGGGCAGGAATACAGCCCCGAGCAGATGCAGATGATCTACCTCGGCGAAATGGCCAAGACCCTGGGGCAGGTCATCGCCGCCGTCGCCCCTGGCAACCGCATCAACCTCGTCACGAAGCACATCGAGGAACTCACCGTCTACCTCGACGACCGGATGGTGGACCTCGAGAAGCCCGTACGCATCGTGGCCAACGGCGAGGTCGTCTTCCAGGGCCAGGCCCAGCGCTCGATCGAGCAGCTCTTCGAGAGCGCGCGCTTCCACCGCGACCCCCGCCTGTGCTACGCCGCCGCGGTGCGCGTCAAAGTCCGCGACAAGTGAGGCAGCCGCGCACAAGCCTCCGGCCCCCCCCCTCCCTTACCCGCCGCTATCGCGCGGGTGTTGCAGAGCGGGCGAGCCTCTCTAACCTTATATGCAGCCATATCTTACGCACTCCGACCATTCCCCCTCCCATACTTGCTCATCCCCCGGATGAGCGAGCATGGCCGGAACCGCGAGAATCGCCAATCCTCGCCCTTCTACCCATGCTGTATCACTTCCCTCCTCACAGGGTTGATACAGCATGGGCAGGCTGCGCCCCCCAGGCACCCGGCAGAGCCCTCCCCAGGAACCGCCAGGTCCCCGACGAGCAGGAATGCCCACACCCTGCACCACCAGCCGCGTCCGGACCCCCAAGCCCCGAAGAACCACCTCTTGCCACGGAGCAGCCCCCAGCGGCCCGCCGCGAGTCCCTGCGATCGCAGCCACCAGCGCCCCGCCTGTGGGTGCTGCGGACAGGCTCCCGGAAGGCAAGCGGGACGCTTGCCGCCACGAGAGCCCCCTGAGCGCCACCGAAGCCGTTCGCCTCGAATCGTCCAGCGGCTTCCCGGGCGCAAATCGCCTTGCGTTTTCCCCCCCTTTTGGCTATGGTGTTCGGCAGCCGTTGCCGTGGGCGTACCGCGATAGCACCAGAGCACAGGAGAACACAGGGTGGACTGCAAGGCGTTCGTGCGCGAGCAGGTCGAGGACATCCGTCGCACGGTGGGCGATGCGACGGTCATCAGCGCGCTGTCGGGCGGCGTGGATAGCTCGGTGGTCACCGTGCTGGGCCATCGGGCCCTGGGCAACCAGATGAAGACGATCTTCATTGACGACGGCCTGATGCGCCAGGACGAGCCCAAGCAGGTGAAGGCGATCTTCGCCAAGCTCGGCATCCGGGTGAGCCTGCTCGACGAGAAGAAGCGCTTCTTCGACGCCTTCCGGGGGCTCACCGACCCCGAGGAGAAGCGCAAGGCGTTCCGCGACACCTTCTACAAGGTCTTCGGCGAGGCCGTGAGGGCCTCGGGCGCCCGCTTCCTGCTCCAGGGCACCATCGCGCCCGACATCCTCGAGACGAAGAAGGGCGTGAAGACCCAGCACAATGTGCTCGCGCAGATCGGCATTGACCCCAGGAGCGGCTACGGCTTCGGCGTCGTCGAGCCGATCAAGACCCTCTACAAGCCCGACGTGCGCCGCGTGGCGAAGTTCCTCGGCCTCCCGCCGGCCATCGCGCAGCGGATGCCGTTCCCCGGCCCGGGCCTCTCCGCGCGATGCATGGGCGAGGTCACCCCCGAGCGCATCGCCATCGTGCGCAAGGCCTGCCTCATCGTCGAGCAGGAGATGAAAGGCAGCAAGGCCTTCCAGGTGTTCGGCGTCCTGCTCGCCGACCGGCCCACGGGCATCACACGGGACGGCCGCCGCCGCGAGGGCGACGCCGTAGCCATCCGCTGCGTGGACTCCGAGAAGGCCGTGCTGGCCACGCCCACCCGGGTGTCGTGGGCCAAGCTCCTGCGCATGCGCGACCGCATCCTCCAGGAGATCCCCAGCGTGACCAAGGTGCTCTACGACTTGACCCCCAAGCCCCCGAGCACGATCGAATACATCTGATGCACGTTTCTACGAACGCATGTGGGGATGATTGGATGAATGGATGGCTGGATGGATGCCAGAAGAGCATGGCACGGCTCTTCGCCTTTCATCCATCCACTCCTCCCTCCATCCACTCATCCCCTCCAGAAGGGAAGGGCGAATCCTGATGCCCCAGAAGGCGATTCTCCTGCTGGCAGACGGCACCGCGTTCGACGGAGTGGCTCTGGGCGCGGTGGGCGAGGCAGCCGGCGAGCTCGTGCTCTACACGGGCGTCGTCGGCTACCAGGAAGTGGTCACGAACCCCTCCTACCGCGGCACACTGGTCACCTTCACCTACCCCATCATCGGCAGCTATGGGGTGAACGACGAGGACAACGAGTCGCCGGCCGTCCATACCCGCGGCGTCGTCGTCCGCGACTACAGCGCCACCGTGTCCAACTTTCGCGCCACCGGCACGTTCGAGGACCTGCTGCGGAAGAACGGCGTGGTGGGCATCCGCGAGGTGGACACGCGGGCCGTGGCCGTCCACCTGCGCGAGCACGGCGAGATGCGCGCGATGATCGCGCCGGCCGACGCCGACCGCGCGGCGCTCGCCGAGAAGCTCCAGGCCACGCCCTCGCCCTTTGCGGCCGACCTGGTGAAGGACCTGCCGGCCGAGCCCGGCCGCGCGCCCGTCGAAGGAGCCAGGCACCGCGTGACCGTGGTGGACCTCGGCGTCACCCGCAGCCTCCTTGCGCAACTGGCGCACCTCGGCTGCGCTGTGCACGTGGCGCCCGCGGCCGCCTCGGTGGCGAGCCTCCTCGCCGCCAGGCCCGATGCCGTGGTGCTGGCGGGCGGCCCGGGCGACCCGCGCGCGCTCGGCTATGCGGCCGAGACGGCTCGCGCGCTGCTCGGCAACACGCCGCTGCTCGGCATCGGCCTCGGCCACCAGGTGCTGGCGCTGGCACTCGGCGCCAAGGTGCGCCGCCTGAAGCTCGGCCATCGCGGCGTCAACTACCCCGTGCGGCGCCTGACCGACCGGCACTGCGACATCACCGTCCAGCACCACAGCTTCGTGGTAGACGACGCGGCCGTGCCCCCCGCCGTCGAGATCACCCACGTCAACGTCAACGACCAGACCGTCGAGGGCATCCGCAGCCAGGCGGCGCCCGCCTGGGGCGTGCAGTTCCACCCGACGCCCGACGAGCACGGGCGGCCGAGCAAGATATTGGAGCGATTGGTGGTGCAGGGCGAGTAAGAGGATGGCTGGATGAATGGATGATTGGATGGATGAGGGGCGTGCGGCCTTCCGCTCCTTCTGGCGTCCATTCACCCATCCGCTCATCCATTCATCCTCCCCAAGTTCCGTCACGAGCACGAAGGGGTGATTCACCTTGCCCAAACGGACCGACATCCACAAGATCCTCATGATCGGCTCGGGGCCAATCATCATCGGCCAGGCCTGCGAGTTCGACTACTCGGGCTCGCAGGCCTGCAAGGCCCTCAAGGAAGAGGGCTACGAGATCGTGCTGATCAACTCGAACCCCGCCACCATCATGACCGACCCGCGCATGGCCGACCGCACCTACGTGGAGCCGGTGACGGCCGAGGTGATCGAGAAGATCATCGCCCGGGAACGCCCCGACGCCGTGCTGCCCACCCTGGGCGGCCAGACCGGCCTGAACGTGGCCGTCTTCCTCGCCCGGGCCGGCGTGTACGACCGCTACGGCGTCGAGGTGCTGGGCGCCAGCCCCGAGGCGATCAGCCGCGCCGAGGACCGCGATCTCTTCAAGAAGGCGATGCAGGAGATCGGCATCGCGGTGCCGGCCAGCGGCATCGCCACGTCCGTGGAAGAAGGCATGAAGGTGGCCGAGCAGATCGGCTTCCCGCTCATCCTGCGCCCCGCCTTCACCCTCGGCGGCTCCGGCGGCTCGACCGCCTACAACTTCGAGGAACTCGAGGCCGCCCTCGTCAAAGGCCTCACCATCAGCCCCGTTGGCCAGGTGCTCGTCGAGCAGTCGGTCCTCGGATGGAAGGAGATCGAGTTCGAGGTCCTGCGCGACTGCGCCGACAACGTCATCATGATCACCTCGATGGAGAACGTGGACCCGATGGGCGTGCACACGGGCGACTCGATGGTCGTCGCCCCCTCGCAAACGCTCACGGCGAAGGAATACGCCCAATACGTCAACTACTCCAAGCGCATCATCCGCAAGATCGGCATCACGGGCGGCGGAGCCAACATCCAGTTCGCCGGCAACCCGGCCACCGGCGACATCGTGATCATCGAGGTGAACCCACGCCTCTCGCGCAGCTCGGCCCTGGCCAGCAAGGCCACCGGCTTCCCCATCGCGCGCGTGGCCACCAAGCTCGCCGTCGGCCTCACCCTCGACGAGGTGATGAACGACGTGACCGGGTGCAGCCGCGCCTTCTTCGAGCCGACAGTGGACTACTGCGTCTTCAAGATCGCCCGCTTCACCTTCAAGAAGTTCCCCCAGGCCGACCCCACGATCAACACCTCGATGAAGTCCGTCGGCGAAGCCATGTCCATCGGCCGCAACTTCAAGGAGGCCTTCCAGAAGGGCATTCGCAGCCTCGAAATCGGCCGCTACGGCCTCGGCTTCGACGGCCGCGACCACCTCGTCGAGGAGCCCAAGGACGAGGCCGAGCTCACCCACCGCCTCGTCGTGCCCAACGACAAGCGCCACTTCTACATCCAGAACGCGCTGCTCCAGGGCTGGAGCGTCGAGCGCATCGCCGCCCTCACGAAGATCGACCGCTGGTTCCTCGAAAACATCCGCGAGATCAACGACACCGCGGCCCGGCTGGCGCAGCACCGCGGCCGCGCCGGCCTCGAGGCCATGCCCCTCGAACTGCTCTGGGAGGCCAAGCGCAGCGGCTTCTCCGACGTGCAGATCGCCCACCTCACCGGCACCGACGAACTGGCCGTGGCCGCCGCGCGCAAGGCGCGCGGCGTGCGGCCCGCCTACAAGCTGGTAGACACCTGCGCCGGCGAATTCGCCGCTGCGCGGCCCTACTACTACTCCACCTACGAGAAAGTCAACGCCAACCGCATCTCCGACCGCAGGAAGATCCTCATCCTCGGCGGCGGGCCCAACCGCATCGGCCAGGGCATCGAGTTCGACTACTGCTGCTGCCACGCCTCCTACGCCGTCAAGGAACTCGGCTACGAGGCCATCATGGTCAACTCGAACCCCGAGACGGTCTCGACCGACTACGACACGAGCGACAAGCTCTACTTCGAGCCGCTCACGCGCGAGGACATCCTGGCCATCGTCGAGGCCGAGAAGCCCGAGGGCGTCATCGTGCAGCTCGGCGGCCAGACGCCGCTCAACCTCGCCGTGCCCCTCGAACAGGCCGGCGTGCGCATCCTGGGCACGTCGCCCGACTCGATCGACCGGGCCGAGGACCGCCAGCGCTTCGCGGCCCTGCTCGAGAAGCTCGGGCTCAAGCAGGCCCCCAACGGCACCGCCCTCTCCTACGAGGAGGCCCGCGAGATCGCCAACGAGCTGGGCTATCCCGTGCTCGTCCGCCCCTCGTTCGTCCTGGGCGGCCGCGCCATGCGCATCGTCTACGACGACGAGGAACTCAAGCACTACATCGCCGAGGCCAAGATCGCCTCCGAGGCGCTCACCGAGCACCCGATCCTTGTGGACAAGTTCCTCGAGAACGCGCTGGAGATTGACGTGGACGCCGTGGCCGACGGCGAGCGCTGCGTCATCGGCGGCATCCTCGAACACGTCGAGGAGGCGGGCGTCCACAGCGGCGACGCCGCCATGGCCCTCCCCCCTATCACGCTCACCGACGACGTCGTCGAGGAACTCAAGGCCCAGACCCGCGCCCTGGCCAAGGAACTCCAGGTCAAAGGCCTCATGAACGTCCAGTTCGCCATCCGCGAGGACGTGATCTACGTCCTCGAGGTCAACCCCCGCGCCAGCCGCACCGTGCCCATCGTCAGCAAGGCGATCGGCGTGCCGCTCGCCAACATCGCCACGAAAGTCATGCTCGGCTACTCCCTCGAACAGCTCGGCTTCACCAAGGAGGTGGAGATCGAGCACGTGGCCGTCAAGCAGTCGGTCTTCCCCTTCGTGCGCTTCCCCGGCGTGGACGCCGTGCTCGGCCCCGAGATGAAATCCACCGGCGAGGTCATGGGCATCGACACCAGCTTCGGCCTCGCCTATGCCAAGAGCCACCAGGGCGCCGGCAACAATCTGCCGCTGTCGGGCACCGTCTTCATCTCCGTGCGGAACACCGACAAGCGCGACTGCATCCTCATCGCCAAGAAGCTCGACGACATGGGCTTCGACCTCGTGGCCACCGAGGGCACCGCCAGCACCCTCGCGCGGAACGGAGTCCGCGTCCGCAAGCTCCAGCGCGTCTCGATCGGCCGGCCCAACGTCGTGGACCTCATCAAGAACAAGGAAGTCAAGCTCATCATCAACACCGTGAGCGGCAAGAACCCGCGGAAAGACGAGGTCTACATCCGCAACGTCGCCATCGCCAACGGCATCCCGCTCATCACCACCATCAGCGGCGCGGCCGCGGTCGTGCAGGGCATCGAAGCCCTGCGCAAGCGCGGCATCAGCGTCAAGAGCCTCCAGGAATACGGCACCCGCTACACCCCGCCGAGGAATCTCGCCCCGCCGTCCCACGCGAGCCTCCGCGATTCGCAGCCTCCGGCTTGAGCCACGCCCAGCGAGGCCCCTGTCCGCAACGGCGGCTCGCCCCCCAGGATGCCTGCCCTCTCCCCCTCGGAACGGGCCGAGGCCCATTTGCTCAGGGCCGCCCTGATTCGTATGATAGTGGGACCGCGAAGGGCTGGGCAGCCGAGCCGTGGCGCGGCTGGCTCATTCGACGGCCTCTCGAGAGCACCGGCAATAGAGGAGACAGCGCAGATGGCAGAGCAGAAGGGCAAGCTGGGCATCCTGGTCGGCGGCGGGCCGGCCCCGGGCATCAACGGCGTCATCGGGGCGGCCACCATCGAAGCCATTCAGAACGGCCTCGAGGTCGTCGGCATCTACGACGGCTTCAAGTGGCTGATGCAAGGCGACACCACGCACACCACGCCCCTGACGATCGGCGACGTGTCGCAGGCCCGCGTGCGCGGCGGCTCCATTCTGCACACCTCGCGCGAGGCGCCCACCAAGAAGCCCGAGACGCTGGCCAACGTGGTGAAGGCCCTCGACACCCTGGGCGTTCGCTACCTCGTGACCATCGGCGGCGACGACACGGCGTCCAGCGCCATCCAGGTCGCCAAGGCCTCCGGCGGCAAGCTCCGCATCGCCCACACGCCGAAGACCATTGACAACGACCTGCCGCTGCCCGCGCAGGCGCCCACGTTCGGCTTCCAGACCGCCCGCACCCTGGCCGCGGAACTCGTCCGCAACCTGGTCGAGGATGCGCGCACCACCCGCCGCTGGTACCTCGCCATCATCATGGGCCGCACCGCCGGCCACCTGGCGCTCGGCTCGGGCAACGTGGCCGGCGCCACCCTGAGCATCATCCCCGAGGAGTTCGCCGAAGGCCAGTGCTCCCTCGACCTCCTGTGCTCCATCATCGAGGCCGCCATGGCCAAGGGCAAGGCCGTGGGCCACGACTACGGCGTCGCCAGCATCGCGGAAGGCGTCGGCCTCCTCATCGCCGAGGAGATCGCGGCCAAGTACCCGAACAACCCGCTCGTCGAGTTCGAGCGCGACCCCCACGGCCACATCCGCCTGGGCGAGGTGCCGCTCGGCGTCATCATCAAGAAGGAGCTCCAGGCCCGCGCCAAGGCCCGGGGCGAGAAGATCACCATCGTGGACGTGACGATCGGCTATGACCTGCGCTGCGCCGCACCCATCCCGTTCGACGCCGACTACACGCAGCAGCTCGGCTGGGGCGCCGTGCGCTACCTGCTCGGCATCGGCGAGGAGAGCTACGGCAGCGAGCCGGGCGCCCTCATCTCGATTCAGGCCGGCGAGGTCGTGCCCATCCCCTTCAGCGACATCTTCGACGAGAAGACCGGCCGCGCCCCCACCCGCCGCGTCAACATCAACTCCGACATCTACCGCGCCGCCCGCGCCAACATGATCCGCCTGGAGAAGAAGGACTTCGACGACCCCGCTCTGATCGAGAAGTGCGCCAAGGCGGCCAAGATGAGCGCCGACGACTTCCGCAAGAAGTTCGGCCCAATCGTCGGGGCCTGAGGCCGTGCGGACCGCGTTCTCGCGCAGAGGGGCAGGCGCCGCGACCGAGTCGGGCGAACCCGGCGCCCTCCAAACACCACCGCCTCCGAGGCCGGCACGCCGGCCCTCGGCGGCAACCAGCCGGCAACGCGCGGCGGCGAAGGTGATCGCGCGCCAACCCGTCGCCTGCCGGGGAAACCCCGCCTAAGCCTCCGGCCGCCCCGAAGGTGCCAGAGTAGCGCGCCTCACGGCGCGGCGGGCATCAGTTGCTTCAGGAAGAGGTCCACCCCAAGCGAGTGGCCGAGGACAAAGAGCAGCATGGTCGTGCCAGCCGCGGCAGGCACAGTGGCCAGCCACGAGCCGATGATGTTGCGGATCACCCGCTGGTTCACAGCGCCCAGGCCGCGCGCCAGCCCCACGCCCAGCACGGCTCCCACCACGCAATGCGAGGTCGAGACGGGCAGCCCGAGCCGCGTGCAGGAGAGCACCGTGGCGGCCGTGGCGATGCCGGTGGCCACGGCGCGCGACGGCGTGATCTCGGTGATCCCCTTGCCAATGGTCCGCATGACCGTGTAGCCGTAGGTGGCCAGCCCCAGCACGATCCCCAGGCCGCCGAGCGCGAGGATCCAGAACGGCACAGCCACGCGCATCTTCACGGTGCCTGTCTTGAGAATGTCAGCAATGGCGGCCAGCGGGCCGACCGCGTTCGCCACGTCGTTGGCGCCATGTGCGAACGACACCGAGCAGGCCGCCATGACCGCCAGAGGCACAAACAGCCGCTCGACCCGGCGCAACTGCTCGGGCAACGGCAGCCCGACCTCCCCCCGCGCCCGGTAGCGGAGGAGACGCCGCGAGACGACGGCGGCGACGAGGCTCACCAGGGCCGCGGCCAGGATGGCGCGGCCCCCCGTGGCCCACTCGGCAAACACGCTGCCCGGCTTCAGCAGGTTCTTCATCCCGTCGTAGATGGTCGCCAGGGCCACGACGAGCGTGGTGAGAAACACCATGAGCGGGGCGATGCGCGCCGCTGCCGCCAACGGCTGCGCCCTGGTCAGCACGGTGCGGAGAATGAATCGGAACAGGACGTACCCCAGCGCCAGGCCCGCCACGGGCGAAATGAACCAGCTCGACACGATCTCGAGCATCTTGCCCCAGTTCACCGAGTGGATGCCCGCGGCGACCACGCCGAAGCCGGCGACGGCGCCCACGATCGAATGCGTGGTGGAGACCGGCATGCCCAGCCACGTCGCCACGTGCAGCCACACGGCCGAGGCGAACAGCGCGCTGGCCATGCCCAGGCAGAACACCTCGGGGTTCCGGCACAGCGCGTCGGGCGACACGATCCCCTTTCGGATCGTGTCCGTCACATCCGACCCCACGAGCACGGCCCCCGCGAACTCGCAGATGGCCGCGATCAGGATGGCCTGCCGGACCGTGATGGCGCCGGAGCCGACGGGCGCCCCCATGGAGTTCGCCACGTCGTTCGCGCCGATCGTCCAGGCCATATACAGGCAGAGGGCGACGATGCCGCCCATGAGAAGCCACAGCATGGCGCATCCTAAGCGTGGAGGGCCAAGCCACGCGGGCGCTCAGCCCTTCACGATCATGGTCCGAAGCATGTCCCCGGTGTTCTCGGCAGAGTTCGCAATGGCGCTCAGCGCTCCCAGCATCTTCTCGTAGAAGATGATCGTGATCGGGTCGAGCTGCTTCTCGAGGCAGTAGATGTGCTGGCTGAGCTTGCGCTGCATGCGATCGGCCTTCCACTCCCCTTCGCCCAGGCCGCTGATCATCTTGAGCACGCTCTCGGCCTCGGCGCCCCCGAAGGAGGTCTCGGCCAGCGACTCGAGCTCCTGCGCCGCGTTGGTCAACGTCTCGCTCACCAGCACCACCTGGTCGAGAAACGCGCGGAACTCCTCCACCAGCTCGGGATGGATCTTCGTGCTGCGGATCAGCAGCACGACGGCGAAGTCCTGCGCCGCGTCCGCGATCTCGTCCTGGCAGTGCAGGAATTGCTCCAGGTCGCCGCGCGACACGGGCATGAAGTAGCGCCGAGGCAGATGCTGGCGAATCTCGTGCTTCACCACGTCGGCCTCGTACTCGAGCTTCGACACGGCATCCTGAAGGCGGTGAATCTCGGCCCAGTCCTCGCGCACGCAGGCCTCGAGCAGCGGACGCACGAGTTTGACGCACTCGTTCACCTTCTTGGTGTGCTCGACGAGGGGGCCGAAGGGCGACTTGCCGAACAATTCGCGGATCAGGCTCATAGCCATCTCTCCAGGCGGCGGGGCTGCGGCGCGACAGGGCAACAGGCGCCTCGCCCATGACGCGGGAGGACTCTACCACAAACGTGCCACGAACACAATTCCAGCACAACCGCGGGGGGGTGTGCTCACTCGCTCTCGGGGAACAGCATGGCTTCGGCGAAGTGGCTCTGGAACTCCGGCAGGCCGCCCAGCTCGAGGTACTCGGTCTCGCGCGAGATGACCTCGGCCTGGGCCCGGTAGTCCGCGCAGGCGAGGACCATTTTCGCGCCCACGAGCGCGGCGTTGCCGATGAAGTGGATCCTCGCGTGCTCGACGGGCGGCAGAAGGCCGATGCGCAGCGCGTTGCGCCGGCGGATGAAGTTGCCGAAGCCGCCAGCCAGCAGGATGCCGTCGAGGCGCGCGTCGTCGAGGCCCAGCTCGCCCTTGAGCACCTCGATACCGGCGCGGATGGCGCCCTTCGCGAGCTGCACCTGGCGGATGTCGCCCTGGGTGAGCAGGATGGGCGAGCCGAGGTCCGTCTCGGCCTCGTGGGCCAGGATGAAGTCGTAGCCGCGCTCACCGGGCACCACTCGCCGGCGCAGCGCCTGGGGCAGCTTGCGGGGCAACTCGCCGGGGCCAAGCATCCGCCCGCTGGGCTCCAGGATGCCGGCGCGCAGGAGCTCGGCGATCGCGTCCACCAGGGCCGAGCCGCACAGGCCGCGAGGCCGGGCGTCGCCGATGACGCTCGTCTCGACGTCGCGGCCGAAGCGCACCTGCTCGATGGCGCCGTCGGCCGCGCGCATGCCGAACCGGATGCGCGCGCCCTCGAAGGCCGGGCCGGCCGCGGTCGAGCAGGCGATCAGGCGCCGGCCCGTGCCGAGCACCATCTCGCCGTTCGTGCCGATGTCCACGGCCAGCGTGGGCTTCCGGCACGCGAGCAGGTTGGCGGCCAGGATCACGCCCACCGTGTCGCCGCCCACGAAGCCCGCGATGTTCGGCATCGCGTAGAGCCGGGCGCGCGGGTGAACGGCGATGCCGAGTTCGGCGGCCGGCACGACCATGGCTGCGCGCACCACGGCGGCAAACGGCATCTGGGCGATCTGGCGCGGGTCGAGGCCGAGCAGCAGGTGGTTCATCGTGGTGTTGCCCACGGTGGTGACCTCGTAGATCGCCTCGCGCGCGATGCCCGCCCGCGCGGCCACCTCGGCCACGATGTCGTTGATGCACCCGACCACCTTCTCCTGCAACTCGCGCAGGCCGTTGCCTTCGGAGGCGTGGGTGATGCGCGCCACCACGTCGTCGCCGAAGCTCACCTGCGGGTTCGTGCGCGCCGCGAGGGCCGCCTCGTGGCCGGTCGTGAGGTCGAGCAGCGAACCGACCACGGTGGTCGTGCCGATGTCGAGGGCGAGGCCGAAGGCGCGCGCCGCCGTGTCGCCGGCCTCCACGGCGAGCACCTCGCCGCCATGCAGCACGGCGGTGAGGCGCCGCCCGTCGGCGCGCAGGGCGGCGGGCAGCTCGCGCGCGGCGCCAAGGCTGAAGCGCAGCCCGTTGCCGCCCAGGGCCTCCAGGGCCCGATCGACATCGGACCTGGGGTCGGCCAGCGACGCCTCGGGCACCCGCACCGCCTGCTTGGCCACCGCGGGGCAGAGCCTCGTGGCGCCGCCGACGCCGCTCGTGAGGATGCGCTGCTCGAAGAAGCGCGAGGCATCGGGCACGGTCACCACCGTCTCGCGCACCAGCTTGGCCTGGCAGGCGAGCCGGAGGCCGCCAGCCAGTTCCCTCGGCTTCAGCAGGCGCCGCTCGGTCGCGGTCGCCGGCGAGCAGCCGTCGCGCACCACGATGCGGCACTTGCCGCACGTGCCGCGGCCGCCGCACGGGGTCTCCACGATGATGCCGGCCCGCGCCGCCGCCTCCAGCACCAGGCTGCCGGGCAGCACGAAGGCGGCCTTGCCCTCGGGCTCGAACGTCACCTTGATCGCGCCGGTCGTCACGGGGGTCTCTCCAAACCCCGTGATGTTAGCGCAAGGCCGGCAACCTGTCAAACACCGCGAGGCCGCCTTGACTTCCCTGAAGGCTCTTGGCAAAATACCGCCTGATGGGTCCCTGCATCCACGAGTGTGGCCATGGCCAGACTGGTTAACGTGAGGACGAAGAAGGCCTACCCTCTGGCCGCCGATGAAGTGGTGATCGGCCGGCATCCGAGCTGCCACGTCCAGGTCCTGGAGAAGCAGGTCTCGCGCAAGCACTGCTTCGTCATCCGCTCGGCCGAGGGCTGGGTGCTCCGCGACTCCGGCAGCATGTTGGGCACATACCTCAACGGGGAGTTGCTGACGAGTCCCTACTGCCTCGAGCCCGGAGATGCGGTGAAGGTGGGCACCGAGACCTTCATCTACGAGGAAACCAAGGAAGACGCGCACAAGCCGATGACGCTCCGGCCCCTGTCGGACGCGGGCACGGACGAGTTGGTGCCGTTCGACATTCCCGGGCGTCTGCGGCACAGGTCGAAGCGTTTGCCGGTGGCCATCGGCCTCAGCGTGGCCGTGGGGGCGGTGGGCGCGCTGCTCGCCATCCTGCTGCTGACGCGCCAGGGGCCCACCCAGGCCGTGTTCCGCGCGGCCGAGTTGCTCCGGGGCCGCCAGGTGCGTGAGCTTTGGGGCATCCTCACCGACGAGCGCCGGCAGGCCCTCCCCTTCGACGAGTTCAGCGCGGAGATCAAGGCCATCCCCGACGAGGCGCTCCGGGCGCTTCAGACCCTCAAAGTGGGCGTCCCCTACCACACGGACCGTGGGGTGGTCGTCCCCGTCTACGTCCAGGCCAAGGGCGAGCAGCTCGCCGGCGACATCGTGCTCTACCGCCAGAGCGGCGCCTGGCGAATCCACACTGCGCCCACAGACTGGCTCCGCTCATTCGAAGAATGAGAAGCTATCTCAGAGCGGCCCTCTGCCTCCTCCTGGGGACTCTCCGATGTGGCGCATCGCGTTCGCTGTCTCGCTTGTACTCGCGGCGTCTCTGGCCTCCTCCGCCGCCGACGAGGCGCCGGCGTCGCCCCGCTCCGAGGCGCGGCGGCCGTGGCCGCCCGCGGCCTACGCGGCCGAGCGCGTGAACGACTTGCTCGACGCCTTCGAGCTCAACGCGGGCATCGGCCGCGGCGCGAAGCTCAGCCTTCGGTACGGCCTCCACTTTTTCGGACTCGGCGAGGCGCGCACGCGGCGCTACGGCGTGCTCGACCGCCGCATGGGCACGTGGCGTGAGCTTGACTCCGAGCTGAGCCTCTTCCCCCTCAGCCTGCTCGCCTGGCCCGTCGAAGGGGCGGCGGGCCTGGCAGGGGCGCGCCAGCTCCAACAGGATGCCCGCTTCGTGCTCCAGGCCGGCACCGAGGGCGTGCAGCACCTCGACCGCAAGAAGCTGAATGGGGACCCCGAGTTTGTGCTGAAGGACACCGTGGAGGGCCCGCTCCACACGCGCTGGGGCGACTGCTTCCCCATCGGGGCCGAGATGCAGGCCGGCGTCGGCCTCCGCCTCACGGTGCGCCCGCTTCAGCTCGTGGATTTCCTGGCCGGATTCATCGGCATCGAGCTGGACCCCTGGCTGGCCACCGAACGGGAGCGGTGAGATGGCGGTCGTCGCAGGCATAGACGAGGCCGGCTACGGCCCGTTCCTCGGGCCGCTCGTCGTCAGCGCCGTGGCCCTCGAGGTGCCCGACGACGCCGCAGGCGACGACCTGTGGACCCGTCTGGCCAACGTCGTCTCGCGTTCGCCTCGCGACGCCGACCGGCTGCCGGTGGACGACAGCAAGCGCCTGTTCACTCAGAGCCGTGGCGTGCGCCACATCGAGCGCACGGCCTTGGCCTTCGCCGCGGCCTCTCCTAAGCCTCCCGATGACACTCAGCGTCGCAACCACAGTGCAGGCAATTGGATACAATCTTCAACTGTGCCAGGCACCTTTAGGAGCCTGCTGGAGGGGGTCGCCGTCCTCAGCGAGGAACTCGCTGCCTATCCCTGGCACCAGGGCACGGACCTCCCCCTTCCCCTGGCCGCCGACCCGCAACGCCTCGGCTCAGACGCGCAACGGCTCCGCTCCCACAACGGCATGCGATTCCTGGGCGCACGCTGTCTCCCCGTCCTCGTCAGCGAGTTCAATCGCCTGGTCGCCGCGCACGGCACCAAGTCGGCCACGCTCTTCCTGAAGACCGCACGCCTCCTCACGTGGCTGTGGAACGCGTGGGGCGACCGCGGCCTCATCGTGTACGTAGACAAACACGGAGGCCGCAACCGCTACGAACACTTGCTCTACGAGGCCATCTTCGGCGCCACAGTGCGCGTCGTCGCCGAGGGCGCAAGCGAGTCCATCTACACCGTCACGGACGGCACCCGCCGCATGACCATCGGCTTCTACGAGGGGGGCGACTCGCGCCACCTGCCCGTCGCCCTGGCGTCAATCTTCTCTAAGTACTTGCGGGAACTATTCATGCATAGCTTCAATGCCTGGTGGTGCGAACGCCTCCCAGGCCTCAAACCTACTGCCGGCTATGCTGCGGATGCCCGCCGCTTTCTGCGCGACACTGCCGAGGCGCGCCGCCGCCTCGGAATCCCTGACTCCCTCCTCATAAGAAACCTGTAGCCACACCGAAGCGGCTGGAACCCCGCAGCCCCCTGTGGCGTCCAACTTGACGGGCTATCCGCAGGAGTTCCGGTCATGACTCGCGATAGGAGGACGACCATGAAGGCGACGAGTGTTCTCATTGGCGCAGCGTTAGCCATTGCTGCGATTGGCCTTATGGCTCACCAGGCCCTCGCCTGCGTGGTCGTGCCCGAGCCGATCCCCATCGTACGCCCGTGGCCCCATCCCACCCCTCCCCCACGCCCGACCGAGCAGGCCGTCGAGACCCACTCTCACGCCGCCGAAATCACGATCAGCGGCCCGGTCGCCAAGGTAGCCGTCAACGCAACCTTCTACAACCCAAACCCTTACGTGATGGAAGGCACCTACATGTTCCCTCTGCCTGGCGAGGCCTCGGTGGAGAACTTCGAGATGAACATTGACGGCAAGATGGTGAAGGGCGAACTGCTCGACGCCGACAAAGCCCGCGGCATCTATGAGGATATCGTCCGGAAGCGCAAGGACCCCGGCCTGCTCGAGTGGGTCGGCTCCAAGCTCCTCAAGTGCCGCGTGTTCCCGATGAACCCGCGCTCCGAGACCAAGGTGAAGCTCAACTACACCCTCGCCCTCAGCGCGACCGGCGACCTGTTCGAGTTCAGCTATCCCCTTCGCTCGGCCAAACCCATCTCGGGCAAGATCGGCACCTGCGCGGTCAAGGTCCGAATCGAGCAGAAGGACGGCATCAAGACCCTCTACTCGCCCACCCACCAGGTGGACGTGACGCGCAAGGGCGAGACCGAGGCCGCCCTGGGCTTCGAAGAGGCCAACGTGGTGCCCGAGCGCGACTTCAAGCTCTATTTCAGCACGTCCAGGAAGGACATCGGGGTGGCCGTGATCACCCACAAACCGGCCGCCGAGAACGGCTACTTCCTGCTCACCGTGGCGCCCAACGTCGAGGAGAAGCCCGACGAGGCGCAGCCCAAAAGCATCGTCTTCGTGGTGGACACCTCGGGCTCGATGGCCGGCGAGAAGATTGACCAGGCCAAGGGCGCGCTGCGCTACTGCGTGAGCAGCCTCAAGCCGGCCGACTACTTCGCCCTCATCCCCTTCGCCACCGAGCCGGCCCCGTTCCGCGAGGGCCTCCTGCCTGCCACCAAGGAGAACATCCAGGCGGCGCAGGACTTCATTGACAAGGTCGAGGCCCGCGGCGGCACGGCGATCAACGATGCGCTCGCCCTCGCCCTCAAGACCATCCAGGGCGCCCAGGGCCTGCCCATGATCGTCTTCCTCACCGACGGCTTGCCCACCATCGGCGAGACCAATGCCGACCTGATCCTCAAGAACGTCGCCGCCGCCAACGCCGCCAAGGCTCGCCTCTTCGTCTTCGGCGTCGGCTACGACGTGAACACCCAGCTCCTCGACAAGCTGGCCGAGGAGAACCGCGGCTCGCCCGACTACGTGAGCCCCAAGGAGAACATCGAAGTCAAGGTCTCCAGCTTCTACCAGAAGGTGGCCAGCCCCGTGCTCTCGGACCTCAAGCTCGACATCCCTGGCCTGAAGACGAGCGACGTGTACCCGAAGACGCTGCCCGACCTGTTCCGCGGCAGCCAGCTCATGGTCCTCGGCCGCTTCGAGGGCGGCGGGGCCAAGGCCATCAAGCTCTCGGGCACCGTGGCCGGCAAGCCGCGCGAGTTCGTCTACGAGGCCACCTTCGGCGAGGGCGCCGACAACACGTTCCTGCCCCGCCTGTGGGCCGTGCGCAAGGTGGCCTTCCTGCTCAACGAAATCCGCCTCCGCGGCCGCAACCAGGAACTCGTGGACGAAGTGGTCAAGCTCGGCAAACAGCACGGCATCCTCACCCCCTACACCTCGTTCCTGGTGGTCGAGGACGACGTGCGCCCCGCCGTGGCCGGCGTGCCGCGCGCCGAGTTGCGCGAACGCCTGCGCCGCGAGGCCGAGAGCTTCGCCGCCCGCGCCGACGGCCAGCGAGCGGTCGAGGAGGCGAGAGTGCTCCAGGACGCGCTGGACGTCGACATGGTCCGTCCCACCAAACCGACAACCCGCCCCGTGGCGCCGGGCGAGCCGGCCGCGCCGCCCAGGATGTCCATCGGCGGCCCCGCCATCACGAGCGGTCGCGCCAACAACGCCTTCGGCTACGGCGGCGAGGCCAGGAAGAACCTCGAGAAGGCCGCTGCCGAGGTGATCGTGACCATCGCCGACAAGACCTTCTATCGCAAGGCCGACGGCTTCCTGCACGACAGCCTCTACAACGAGGCCGAGCACAAGGCCCAGATCATCGAAGTCAAGGCATTCAGCGACGAGTACTTCGCCCTCCTCAAGAAACACCCCGGCATCGGCCGCTACCTCGCCGAGGGCGAGCCGATCATCATCGTCATCGAAGGCAAGGTCTACAAGATCGCGAAAGAGATGTGATGGATGCTGGAGGGGCGCTCTGCGCGAAGAGTGCCCCTCCAGACCTCCCCCCAGAAGCTCTCACACCCCAAGGAGGACACGACCGTGCGACCCATGGCGTTCCGGTGCATCTGCCTCGCGCTCGTGCCTGGCGTCGCTCTCGCCAAGGCCTACTTCGCAGGCAACCGCGAGATGGTCGAGAAGGCCGAGTGCATCGCCATCGTCAACATTCAGAAGGTCGAGCCTGCCAACACCAAGGGGCGCAACTGGACGTATTCGCAGAAGGCCACGGGCATCGTCGAGAGGGTCCTGAAGGGCGCGGCAAGAGGCGAGATCGCGCTCTACGGGCAAGAGGACTTCATCTGCGCCCGGTGCACCTTCCAGAGCGGGCGGCATCTGCTCTTCCTGCGCAAGGACGCCGACCTGTGGGTGGGGTGCAACTGGCAACTCAGCGTCCGTCCCATTCGAGATGGCAAGGTGCCGTGGTCGAAGGATGGCGGGGCGCGCTTCGAACAAGCGGAGTTGCCCCTCGCCGAGGCGTTGGCCGACATCGAGCGGATCGTGAGGGAAGAGAAGAAGTGAGGACGAACGCCCCCGCCTGAGTTCCCCTGGCCCTGCCACAACGTGATGCCCACCGGCTCGCTATCGGCGGTTGACTCCGCCGCGGGGGGGTGGTATAAACAAGACGTCTTCCATTGCGGCGCCCAGGAGTCGGTCATGGAGAGGCGATGGGTGATGCGATGCGGCCTGGTGCTGGCCGCGGCGGCCGTGGGCCTCACGGGCTGCACCTCGCTCGGCAAACGCGCGAAGGGGCCATTCCACTTCGCCGGCCTCTATCTCCAGGACCGGTATGAAGATCTGACCGAGGTTGTGGACATCGGCCTGATGATCACGCTCAAGTCAGGCTTCGCCCTCTACACCTCGGTCGGCTCGTTCACCCCCGTGGGCGGCGGGTACGTGGACGGCTATTTCTTCGGCATCGGGGGCGGGCAGTTCCTGGGCATCGGCCACGCGCGCCTGCTGCACACCCGCCACTACTTCGTCGGCGGCGGCCTCATGCTCTGGGGCTACGAGGAATACGGCTGGGACGTCTTCGACACGGAGGACATGTCGACGCTGCGCTGCCTCGACACGGGCGCCGCGGCCCTCGTGCTGCCGCCGCACCCGCGCCCGGGCACGTGGCCCTCGTGGCGCAACTACGCGCACGCGGGACACATCGGGTTCATCGCCAACGCGAACCTCTTCGAGGCGGTGGACTTCCTGTTCGGCTGGCTCGGCTTCGACTTCTGCGGTGACGACGGGGTGCCGCTGGGCAAGTGGGCCTGGCAGACGTATGATGAGGCGGATGTGAATTCGTTCGAGTTCTACGAGTACCACCGAGGCTTCGAGAGCTACTAGGGTCTGTGCGGGAATCCACGCGGGACTGCGACGCCGCGGATTCTGGCTCATCAGGGTTTGGCGCGCCTGACGTGGCAGTCGCCGGAGAGCGTGGGACGG